>JAWQFT010000122.1:0-15849 GCA_035968055.1 Jaaginema sp. PMC 1080.18
CTGTAATTATGATTCTTTTATTTTTATTGACTATTTTTATGGATTTTTTTGAGAGAGCATTTAGTTTTGGTGATTATACACGGGATTTCTTGCTTTTATTTCTGCTTGTACTGATTGTCGGAGCAAGTATTAAAATTGTATCCCGTTTCTTAAACTCATCATTTTGTATCCATTATAATAAAGAACTAAATTTGTTACTGATCAACTTATTTCTATTGTCATTGCTAGTATTTCACGCTTATTTGCCCTGGCTATATCCAACTTGGTTAGAAGACAAATATAATGATACTTTCGCATCTACTGTTTCTACTGCTATTGTCGAAAATCTCGATTGGAATATTTTACAGCAATGGTTAGGAAATCAAAAACCATTAGAACTTTATCAAGACTTTTACGATCTGTACGCAACACCTTATCATCATGATGAAAATGAAGCAGGACTTTATCGACACTTTGATGAAGATATAGATAACGCGATCAAACTACCTGCATTTGCCGGGAACTTATATCCAGCAGCTATTGGATTGTTGGTGGAGAAAAAATCTTCACCCCAAAAACCCACTGTCGCGATCAGTTTAAAGTACAAAGATCGTGGCAGAAATTTAGTGTTCGTTGCTCCGCAAACCAGTTATACCGAAGTTATGAAATATTTTGCTCATCATACAGAATTGCCAATATCGAGTCAGTGTAATTGCTTTATTGGTGCAAAAGGTTGGTCGTGAAAAAATCATAGTTACACATACCAATCCTCGCGAAAAACCCAGGTCATTATCAAACAACCTGGGTGTCAAGTTAAGGAAGAAAAAACTTACCCTATTCTCAAACTAGGGCAACTTAATTTCTAACCGTTGCGAGTTTTTTCCGACCAAACGCGAGTCGGTAAACCCCAAACGTAAATAAAGCCTTCTGCGGCTTTGTGGTCGAATTGGTCATCAGAGCTATAAGTCGCCAAATCTGGGCTGTAAATCGACTTATCAGACTTACGACCGACAATAGTAGCATTGCCTTTGAACAGCTTAACTCGGACAACACCGCTCACCCGCTCTTGGGTATTGTCGATAAAAGCATCCAGGGCATCTTTGAGGGGGCTGTACCACAAGCCTTGGTAAATCAAATGGCTATAGGTTTCCTCCAAACCCCGCTTGTACTGCGTCACATCGGCGGTTAGAGTCAGGCTTTCGAGGTCGCGGTGAGCGTGGACTAAAACCAACAAAGCCGGGGCTTCGTAGATTTCGCGGGATTTAATCCCCACGACGCGGTTTTCGATCATGTCGATACGACCATAGCCGTGTTTGCCGACAATCGCGTTCAGTTCTTCTATTAAAGCAACCGGAGCGAATTCCTTGCCATTCAGCGAGACAGGCAGCCCTTTTTCAAAACCAATCTCCACATATTCTGGCTCATCCGGGGTATCCGCGATCGCCTTCGTCATCAAAAATACTTCTTCGAGGGGCTCAGTCATCGGGTCTTCGAGGGAGCCAGCCTCAATACTGCGACCGAGGAGATTGCGGTCAATACTGTAGGGAGACGACTTTTTCACAGGAGCAGGAATGCCATAACGCTCGCCGTAAGCAATGGTTTCCTCGCGACCCATACCCCATTCCCGTGCGGGCGCTAAAACCTTAATACTGGGGTCTAGAGCAGCGATAGAGACATCAAAACGAACCTGATCGTTCCCCTTCCCCGTACAGCCGTGAGCCACCGCATCTGCCTCATATTCGGCGGCTGCATCAACCAGCATTTTAGCAATTAACGGACGAGCCAAAGCCGTCGAGAGAGGATAGCGATTTTCGTAGAGTGCGTTCGCTTTGATAGCCGGAAAAGCATAATTGGTCACAAAATCTTCTTTCCCATCCACGACCAAAGAAACCGCAGCCCCTGACTTGAGGGCTTTTTCTTTAATCGGCCCGAGTTCGTCACCTTGACCCAAATCGGCAGCCAGGGTAATGACTTCTTGAACGCCCCATTCTTCTTTGAGATAAGGAATACAGACGGAGGTATCCACACCGCCAGAATACGCTAATACAACTTTATTTGCGCGACCCATTATGAGAGTTAACCCCACCGAATACGACTAAACGGCTATTGTAGCGGGTTGTGAGCGATTATTTTGTCCAGGTTGAGATTTGCTGACATCCTCGCTGCACGATATGCCATCGACGAGAAAGGGAATGGGGTTTCAATCCCAGATTTTAAGATGACAGAATGTGGGCTTGGTGCTTTCTTCCGGTTACCTGTTGTATCTGATGAAACAGAAGCCGTACTATATGGAGTAGGTTTATTCACTTTATTTTATTTTTATTTTTCAAGAGGGAAAGCGTGAACCTGCGATCGCTAAAATTTTTAAGCAATATCAATAGAATCAATCAGCAGTTTGCCGTGATTGGTCTGGGGCGTTTTGGTCGGGCAGTTTCGAGTCAACTGCATCTTCTGGGCTACGAAGTGCTAGGCTCGGACAAAGAGGAAAAATTAGTAGCTCAGGTTCTCAACGAAAAGCGAGCTTCCCACGCAATTCAACTGGATTCCACCGACCCTATTGCTTTGCGAGAAGCGGGGATTTTTGAGTTTGATACAGTGATTGTCGCGATCGGCAATTATCTTGAAGAAAGTATTATCACCACTCTCAACCTCAAGGAAAATGGGGTGGGTAATGTCATCGCTAAGGCTTCGACGGAAGTTCACGGTAAACTGCTAGAACGAGTAGGGGCCGATCGCGTTGTCTTTCCCGAATACGAAGCTGGCTGCAATCTAGCTCACACCCTGACCAAACCCGCAATTCTCGACCGCTTCGACCTCGATCCCGACCACAGTATTGTCGAAGTTTTAGTTCCAGAGGAGTTTCACAATAAAACCATCGCAGAACTCGAACTCCGCAGTCGTTATGGTTTGACGTTACTGGCTGTAGGGGAAGACGATGGTCGCTTTGAAATCAATCCCCTCCCCAATCTGCGTTTAACTCAAGGGACAGCAATGGTGGTTGTGGGGTCAAATAAAGATATCCAGCGCCTTCCGATTGAGTAAGGGTAGGCAAGCCGCAGGGCTTACCACGAACTCAAAAAGCACCCATCGGAACAGTTACCTTGGGTGCTTTTTGTTAAGAGTCAATTTTGAGAATTAACCCGCGATATATTCTTGAATATCGTCTTTGCGCTTGCGTAACTTCTTGAGGGCTTCTCTTTCGAGTTGACGGACTCGTTCGCGACTAATACCTAACTGAGCGCCAATTTTCGCCAGGGTTAAGGGTTGACCGTCGTTGAGGCCGTAGCGCAAACCAATCACTTCTTTTTGTTGGGGAGTGAGGTCGTTCATCAAGCGCTGTAAGTCGTCGTGGAGAGACGATTGGGAAGCGAAGTCTTCGGGGGTTTGACCGTCATCTTCGAGCAGTTCGCCAAGTTCGGTGTCTTGATTATCTCCCACCCGCAAGTCCAGGGAAAGGGGATGACGGGCTTTTTCGAGGTAGTCGCGGACTTGTTTGGGACTGAGGTCGAGTTCTGCCCCCAGTTCGGCTACGGTAGCAGCACGACCGAGGCTTTGGGATAACTGGCGTTGAGCTTTTTTGATTTTGTTGAGTTTTTCGGTAATGTGGATGGGTAAGCGGATGGTACGGCTTTTTTCGGCGATCGCGCGGGTGATGGCTTGCCGAATCCACCAATAAGCATAGGTTGAGAAACGATACCCTTTGGTGGGGTCGAACTTCTCAACGCCGCGCTGCATCCCAATCGTCCCTTCTTGGATCAGATCGAGGAGGTCGAGGTTACGCTTGATGTACTTTTTGGCTACGGAAACCACTAAACGTAAATTGGCTTCGACCATTTTCCGTTTGGCTCGTTCCCCAGCGAGAATGACTTTTTCGAGTTCGGGTTCGCTCAAATCTACAGCTTTAGCCCACTGACTGAAGCTGGGTTCTGTGCCTAATTCTTCAGCTAATTTTTCTTTGGCTTTTTCTAAACGAAGCCACTGTTGCACGCTTTTGGCGTACAAAATTTCTTCTTCGTGGGTCAACAAGGGGACGCGACCAATTTCTTTGAGATAAATGCGAACAGTGTCTGTAGATGTTTCGGCTTTCATTGCGTCGAGTTCTTGAAGGTGGACTGGCAGGAGTAAAGACAAAGACCTAAAAAGCAAGGTGATATCCAGCGTTGGTCAAAGCTGTGAATTTAGATGATATATTAGAAGGTTCTCGATTGCACTTCGGAGATTGTATGATTCTGCACGCCTCGAAGCTGTCCGGTTGGAACAAAACACGAGGAATGTGCCGAAGTCGATCGCCCAAAATAAATAAAGGTTAGAGTAACTGAATGCCTGTGCTTTGTCTTAACAATTGTAACATTTCTATAAGAATTGCGATCGCCTTTCTCAGAAAAAGCGATGATAAAGGATTAAATATTTATTAATATTTTCCCAGAAGCCAATAAGTGGTCATCGCGCCTTTGCCTTTCACTTCTATTGTTCCCCGTTTTTCAAAGCGATATACAGACTTGAGCAATTCATAGGTGGCGTTGGTGGTTTGAATGCGACTGGCTTGACCGAGAGACTCCATACGCGAGGCAACGTTGACGGTATCTCCCCAGAGATCGTAAATGAATTTGGCGACCCCAATCACCCCAGCAACCACAGGGCCGCTATTGATGCCGATGCGGAGTTGTAGGGGTTCGCCAAAAGCCTCAGATACTTTGGCAATGCGTTCTTGCATTCCCAAGGCCATTTGGGCGATCGCGTCGGCGTGATCTCGGCGAGGAACGGGTAAACCCCCGGCTACCATATAAGCATCGCCAATGGTTTTAATTTTTTCGAGTCCTAATTGGGCAGCCAGTTGGTCGAACTCCGACACGATTTTATTGAGAAACTGCACTAACTCGGTGGCGGGTAAGCGGGCGGAAAGCGGCGTAAAACCGACAATATCGGCAAATAAGATGGTTACTTGGTCGAATTGTTCGGCGATCGCCCCTGGGTTTTCTTTGAGGCGTTTGGCGATCGCGCTCGGTAAAATATTCAACAACAAGGATTCGGATTTTTGTTGTTCTCGTCGCAAAGCTTCTTCAGCGTGTTTGCGTTGGGTAATATCTTCAATTACGCCCAAAATGCCGATTACTTCCCCCAATTCATCCTGAATCGGGATTTTACTCACATCCAGCCACGAACGCTGCCCATTGGGGGCGGGTTTCTGCTTCATTTCCACTTGATTAAATTCCGCTTGATTGCGATCCATCACCCGGCGATCGGCTTCGCGAAAGCGATCGGCAACTAGGGGGGGTAAAAGATCGTAATCGGTCAGCCCAATCACGGTATCGGGATCGCCCAATTGTGCCGCTTGCGCCCAATTGCGATTACAACCGAGGAAAATACAGTCTTTATCTTTCCAAAACACCTGCTGAGGGATATTATCGAGGACTAAGCGTAGATAGCGTTCTTTTTCGATCAGAGAAGCTTCGGCTTGTTTGCGGCGGGTAATATTTTCTAACGTACCTTCGTAATAAGCAATTTGGCCGTCGCGATCGCGCACCACCCTAGCATTTTGCGACACCCAAATCTGACGGCCATCGCGGCGCTGCATTTGATACTCTAACTTCGAGATCGCTTCCTGACGGGCGATCGCCTCCACAAACTCCAGCCAATCCCCCCGATTCACATAAAACGCCTGAGCTTGGGGCTGTTGCGCCATAAAAGCTTCAGGGGACTCATAGCCCAACATCTTCGCCAAAGCCGGATTAACGCTCAAATACTCCCCTTGGGATGCGATTTGAAAGATACCCTCCGCCGCATTCTCAAAAATACTGCGATAGCGAGCTTCCGCTTCTTGCAGAGCGTGTTGTACCGCGACGCGATCGCTAATATCGCTGACCAAATACAAAACGCAGTCTACCCCCCCCAAGTCCAAAATTTCAGCAGAAAGTAAAACTGTGCGAATTTCGCCAGATTTGACGCGAAACTGCACTTCTTTGTTGTGAACTGCCTGGGTACGCCGTAATGCGGCTAAAAGCTGGTAACGTTCTCGGAAACTCACCCATAAATTTAAACCCAAAGCCGTTTGACCGAGGGTTTCCGGGAGGGTGTACCCAGTGGTTTCGAGAAAGCTCTCATTCACCTCCACAAAACAACCATTATCCAAACGCACGATCGCGATCGGGTCGGGACTCGATTGAAAAACTTTAGCAAACTTATCCTCAGCCGAAAGGCGATCGCGCATTTCTTGAGAAAGGGCTTCAGTGCGTTCTTCGACTTTAAGCTGCAAATCGGCTTGGGATTGATGAAGCTGCACTAACATTTGATTTAAAGCTTCTGAGAGCATGGCAAACTCATGGATACGCGATCCCGGTACTGGAAGATGCAAATCTTCTCCCGATAAGCTAAAAGTCGATTGATGGGCGATCGCCTGACTGGTACGAGCAAAGCGCCAAATCGGACGGGCAATCCAGCGCGAAGTAAATAAAGCTAAAATCGTCGAACCCACCAAGGCGATCGCGCACAATACAATCGTAGCCCTGGTATTCGCTTGAATTTGACCGACAAAATTATCTTCGGGAATCGCCGTTACGACCAACCAATCTAAACCCCGTTCGTCTCTAAACGGAGTCACGCGCAAATAAACCACTTCCTCGTTAATTTCCTGGGAAATTTGTTCGGGTTTATCAATCTCCTGCCAATCGCCTAAGCGAGCTTGTAAAGCACGAGCAGTATCCCGGACTTGAACGGCTTCGCTATCGACAGCTTGAAGGCGTTTTGGGGTTTCGCTGGTCGCTACAGCAACTTCTCCGGTAGAACTGGCGACTAAATCCCCATTTCGCTCCACAATAAACACCGTTCCCATCTGACTCAGGCTCAAACGACTCAAAAAGTCGCTAATCTGTTGTAGAGTCAAGTCAACAGCCATCACGCCCAAAAGACTGTCTTCGGAGTCATAAAGCGGCACTGTCGGCGTAATACCGAGTACCACCGGATCGGCAAAAACATAAATATCCGACCACACGGGTTTCTGCGTCTCGATCGCTTTTTGATACCAAGGTCGAGTACGGGGATCGTAGGGTTGCTGGCGCAATAACTCCAGGGGGTTGCCTTCGCTATCGACGCTGTATACTTCCCAATTGGGAACAGTGTCGGCATCCCGTTGAGTCATGGTGGGGGTTTGATTGCGGTCAATTTGCAGGAAATCTCCTTGAGGATTGGCAAAGTAGAGGGTTTGGACGCTACTGCTCAAACTGGTTTGCTGCCAGAAGGTTTGGCGTAGTTTCTCGAAGTTTGTGACATCGAGAGAACCGTTTTTGACCGCGATCGCATTCCATTGTAGAAGCAGATAAGGTGGTTCGCTGAGCGATCGCAAATGATTGTCAATGCGATGGGTAACTTCTTCGCTGAGACGAGAAGCCGACTCGCTGACTGCTTCAGACCCATTGCGCCAAGATAAATAACCCGTCAAAGCCGCGATCGCCAGGACTTGTAAAACCACTGGTCCGATTAACACCAGACGCAGAGAAATTTTGGGGAGAACCAGACGCTGAAAATGAGGGATTTTCTCAAACAACATTGCTCGATCCTTAGCAATCTGCGATTGCCTGCATTACTTTTTGCCAGTTTTACCCCCATACTCGTCATCATAAATCCAGTTTGACCAACCTCAGAGTTGGGATTGAGTCTACTGTTATCAGAGGATTGCAGCCTCAAAACTGGACTGAGTAACACACCCCGATCTGGTAATTTTGGGGGGATTACCTTATTTACTTCGCTTTATTTTATAGTGTGGCATCAATCCCTCAAGACTGCTTAATGTCGAGGCCAGAATGCTGAAGTTAAGTCGTTCCGACGAGATAATGACCGAAGTATTGCTGTAATGCTAATCCCGTACCGTAGCCCGATAAAGCAGCGATCGCGGCAATCGCGAAGGTAGGCCAGGTTTGATAACCCGCACGCTGGAGATCGAGACGAGCTAAATAACCGGACGCGAGTAAAACTAGCCATTGTGCGAGTAAATCAAGCCGCGTCACCAACATAACGGTAACAAAGGCCATCACCATAACGGATAAAAAGGCGGTTGCGTCTGATTGCAGCCAAATTCCCAACAAATTGCGAAATCTCGCCACAGGCCCGACTAAAATTATGACTAAGATTAGAATCATTAGCCCAAAAACTACCCAAATCCAGAGTTGATGCGTTGCTTGTGCGAGAGACCAACCGCATAACCCATAGGTCAAAAATAATAACGTCAAAGAGAGAAATGGGATTTTTTTCCAAAGTGACATAATTTCCCAACTGCGGCGGTATAGTGTTTCTCGGCTCTGACGTTGAATGGGGTTGGATCGAGTTTATACTGCGATCGCGATCGCAAAATGGCGGCGATCTCGATCGGTTCTTCAGGACGGCTAAGGGGTAATACTAATAACTAGCCTGAATTCCACGGGATGAAAGAATAGGGAACACATAGATAAACCGAGCGATTCTCTTGTTAGAGTCGTCGGTTTTTTGTTCAGGGGCGATCGCGGTTGAGATCAAAGCTAAACTTATGCCAATCTCCCAACACTTTGCCCAATAGCGATCGCCACTGCTGGGAACGAGGATGTTTCACCCAGCCGACTTAGGACATTGCTTGGATAATGTAATCGAAATAGGGTTCGGCTTTTTGAACATCGTCAGCACTGAGCAATGCCAAAGACGCAGCTTTTAAGCAACGAATTGCTTCAGCCATTCCCGGTACGGGGACTTCTAGGGCATTGTACATCTCGCGCACGCCGATCAAGCCGATTTTTTCGATGGGTTCTTTATCGCCGCTTAATATCCCATAAGTAATCAAGCGCAGATACCAACCGTAATCGCGCAAGCACAGAGAACGAGAGCGATCGGTATAGGCATTACCACCCGGAGAAATAAAGTCAGGGCGTTTCTTCCACAACTCTTTACTGGCTTTGTCTACAATTTTCTTTTCGTTTTCCGCCAGGGTTTCGACAATTCGCAGTCGTTGCTCCCCTGTACTCATAAATTCATTGATGCTTTGGAGTTCGCCACTACTGGGGTAGCGAAGTTCATCGTCGGCTTTGAGAATAACTTGACTAACTACACTCATACTATTGGCAGGGTATTTGTTAACATTTGTAGTTTAGCGATTCAAGGGGGCATAACGGAAGATATTTGGGGCGATCGGTAAAAAGTTGTAACGTAGAAGGCAGCAGAAATTAGCTTCGTAATAATGACTAACGATCCCCAAACCCTTTCTACTCATTCTCTTTGGCAACAAGGGCAGTGTCTTGAGATTGAGGTTAGCGATCTCAGCGATTCGGGAGAGGGGGTGGGACGCTGGCAGGATCGCGTTGTTTTTGTGCCTCATACCGTTCCGGGCGATCGCGTTACGGTTCGTCTCGTCCGCGTCAAGCCCCGCTACGCGATCGCTCAACTACAAAGGATATTAACCCCTTCTCCCCACCGTTGGCGACCGCCTTGTTGGGTGGCTGATAAATGCGGCGGTTGTCAGTGGCAGCATATTACTGAAAGTTACCAACAAAAAGCCAAATATAACCAAATTCGCCAAGCTTTTAGCCGAATTGGCAATTTCTCTGCGGTGGACATTGCGCCGATGATTGTGGGGGACTCCTCGTTACACTATCGCAATAAAGCGACTTATCCTTTGGGTTTGGGCGATCGCGGCCAAGTCAAAGCGGGTTATTATCAGGCAAAGTCTCATCGTCTGATTAATCTCAATCAATGCCCCGTCCAAGACGAACGCCTCAATCCTTTGTTACAAAATATCAAGCTCGATCTCCAAAAGCAGTCTTGGCCGATTTATGATGAAACCCGCCATCAAGGAAAACTGCGGCATCTGGCGTTACGCATCGGTCGCCGCACAGGAGAAACCTTGTTAACCTTGGTTAGTACCGACGACGATCTACCCGGTTTGACGACCCAAGCTCAAGTCTGGTTGCAGACTTATCCTCAACTGGTGGGGATCGCTTTAAATCTTAATCCTCGGCGGCATAATGTTATTTTTGGGCAAGAAACGCGCTGTATTGCCGGAAAACCCTACATTCAGGAGTTATTTGGCGGTTTGACTTTTCAGTTGCGCCCAGAAACCTTTTTTCAAGTGAATACAGAAGCCGCAGAAGCATTACTCGCTCAAATTCTGAGAGATTTGGCGTTACAGGGAAACGAGGTCATTCTCGATGCTTACTGCGGGATCGGTACGTTTTCGCTTCCCCTCGCTCGTCACGCTCAACAAGTTATTGGTCTAGAAGTACAAGCTGCATCTGTGCAACAAGCCCAAGTCAATGCAGAGATTAATGGTATTACTAATGTCCAGTTTTATGAAGGTGCAGTGGAAACGCAAATATTACAGTTAGGCGCGATCCCCGATGTGGTTTTGCTCGATCCTCCCCGGAAAGGCTGCGATCGCGCTGTGATTGAAGCGTTATTAAAGCTGCAACCGCGCCAGATTATTTATATTAGTTGTAAACCTTCCACCCAAGCTCGCGATTTGCAATTGCTTTGTCAAGGCGATCGCTACGAACTCATAAAACTACAACCTGCCGATTTTTTCCCCCAAACGGCTCATGTGGAATGTGCCGCTTTTTTACGTTTAAAGCATCACTGCACATAGAGTTTTGATTGTCAATGGGTAAAATCCAGTAACTTTCGATGGAATTTTGATATAATTAAGTTGAGTCTAGACAGGACTTGCTTATCAGGTTGGCTTTAAACCTTTCTAAAAATCGGATTTAACGCTATTCTGGTACTAGCAAAACCCTGGCAGGTCTGTCTATCCTAAAGGTAAAATATACCGCGAAAGGCTTTTTGAATAAGCACTTTAGCTGCATTCCTTCTACCTAACTATTCAGAATTCAATGCCTAACAAATAGCCCATCTTGTATTTAAAGTTGCAAAGATCGGTCTTCATCCCTTGAAGGTCTGTAGTTTTCCATGCTTGTTAATTCCCCATGATTCTGGGTTTCCCTTAGTCACAATCGGCACAATTTTGAGTATTTCCTTTGTCCACTCCCCAAACTTATCGAGGTAACTTGCGTGATTGCTATATCTCTGAGTGCAACGAGACGCAAATGGCAAACTATGAGTTTTGCTTCAACGATCTACCTCTGTCCAATTCTGGACTTATTGCTGACTCATGTTCCTTCCGATTTAGAACCAGAGTTGCGTCTGGGATTGCAAGAAGCTCTTGTCAATGCTGCGGTTCACGGCAATAGGCTCGATCCCAGCAAAACTGTAATGGTACAGTTTTCGGTGACAGAAAACCTTTACTCCTGGGTGATTTCCGACCAAGGTAAAGGCTTTTCGCCCCAATGTCAATGCCAAGCAAAGTCAGCACCCGAAGACCTTTTACCCGCCGATGAATCTGAAGATGGTCGCGGTTTGTGCTTACTGTATCACATTTTCGATCGCGTTCATTGGAATGAAGAAGGCAATCAACTGCATTTATGCAAATACATCAAAGCTTTAAAACCCAGCCGTTCTCTAGCTTTATTTTAAAGAGCGATCGCCGTGAGACGGACAAGGTAAAGGTTTAACAGATTTGTCAAGCCAGCCGGTAGCTTGTTGAAGGTGAGCGATCGCGTCTTCGGGTCGATCCTTCAACAAAAAGACCAACGCCATCGCTGCACTTTGTTGGGCTTGGGCTTGACGATTACCCTTGAGACGATGCCAATCCGAGGGGGCGATCGCCAATCTTTGGGCTAAAACTTGCGCGATCTCAAAATTACTCAACTGTTCCAAGTCGGGTACAGCAGTTTGGGCAGAATCAACCATAATAAATTGCTATCTCATCGAACCACACCCTTCATGATAAATTGACTGGAGAGATTTAGCCGCGACCGAGAAGTTCATTCTCAAAAACTAGGAACTTGTTGCCACTCCCCAAGGTAAACGTCTATCATTGTCAACAAACTAAGTTTTTTGAGAGAACTGAATTAAATGCCTCCTTACACAGCAGCTTCCTTAAAAGCAGAGCTAAACTCTCGCGGTTGGCGGCTTACCCCCCAAAGAGAAAAAATTTTGCACGTTTTCCAAAACTTGCCCAGAGGCGATCATTTGAGTGCAGAAGAACTCCACCAAGTTCTCGACCAACGAGGAGAACCCATCAGTCTTTCCACCATTTACCGCAGTGTTAAGCTCATGTCTCGTATGGGCATCCTACGGGAACTAGAACTAGCCGAAGGTCACAAACATTACGAACTCAATCAGCCCTACCCTCACCAACACCATCATTTGGTCTGCATTCAATGTAATAAAACCTTAGAGTTTGAAAACGACTCCATTCTCAAACACAGCCTCAAACAAACCGAAAAAGAGGGGTTTCAACTCATTGATTGTCAACTAACGGTGATGGCCGTTTGTCCGGAAGCCGTCCGCACGGGCTGGCCTTCTGCCCTACCGAGTAACTGGGCTTGTACCCGTACCGTAGCCGAACGAATGCAGAGCGATCGCCACTAACTCGATTGTTGACTCGACGTTGCCAAATCAAACGCCAGAGCTTTCTTCTTCATGGTTTGAAAAATATTATAAAAGCCGTTGGCTCGCGAAGGAGTCAAGCTAACATTCAAACCCGTTTCTTCAATAAAATCTGGCGTAACCTCTAAAATTGCTTGCGGGGTCAAGTCGTTTAAACCTTCGATCAGCAAAGCCACTAACCCCTTAACCAATTGAGCGTCAGAGTCTCCTTGATAATGCACTTTACCGTCTTCTAAAGTGGCAGTGATGTATACTTGCGAAACGCAGCCTTTAACCTTGTTGGCGGGAATTTTGCTGTCTTCAGGCATGGTTTCGAGCTTTTTGGCATACCACAGGAGTTGCTCGTAGCGTTGTTTGGGGTTCTCCCGACGTTTGAAGCGTTCGACGATACGAGCGAGTTTGGGGGGTAATGCGTTTTGGTCGGATGACATAGACAATTTCAGACAACAGTTAACGGTTTTTGATGAAGTTTTGTTGCTTCGATCTTAACAGTTATTGGTTATTAGCCAAATCCCTCAATTGGTAATTGGTAACTTCCCCCTCCAAAACTGATGACTCTCCAGAAACTCAAATTTACTTTTTGACGCTGAAACCCTAGTACATTCTAGCCTTGAGCCATTTTAAGAGTCTGCTGTAAAGCCAAATTTCTGACATCTTTGGAGGGGCAAAATTATCACTCCCCCCGATTGCCGATTGCCGACTGCCCAAAAACCAATGCCTACTGCCTAATGCTTACTGCCCCTTAATCGCTGATAACTGAAAAAGCGGAGAGGGTGGGATTCGAACCCACGGAACCGCTAGGTTCATTCGATTTCAAGTCGAACGCATTCGACCACTCTGCCACCTCTCCAGAGTTTCTATCATAACAAGTCTTGGAGAAAAGCTAACCCCTAGGTTTCCGATTCTGAAATAGAAAGAGAAGGCGATCGCTCGTACAAAAATTGCTGAGAAGCGATTTCACCATCATCATCCAGCCAAACTAAGCTAATATCCCGAACCTGGGCGGCTTCGAGGGTAATGAGGGAAAAATTCCGCAAGGTGTGGTTGCGATCGTCGCGTACTACTCGCGGTACAACTGCCGCATTCAGGTAAACTGTTCCCCAATCATCCGTAACAACCGCCGTGCGAAGTTGAGTGGTGGTGTGACGCAGACGGTGGTGCATATGACCGAAGACGACGAGGGGGACTTTTTTGCCGAGGGACTGGACTTGGGCGATCGCGTCTTGAAAATCCGGGTCGCCATGATCGCCACCAATGGGTTCCCAGTCCTTACCGCAGGGGTCTTCAGGGCGATCGCCTAAGCCGTAAGGGCCATTGTGAGCGAGAAAAATAATCGTGTCTGAGGTAGTATTTTGAGCGGTGGTGACGATGCGATGAGCCGATTCGGCGAAGTTATGAATGCCGTAGCGATCGCGATAAAAGTCTTCGTTTTTCCAGGTTTGCCCTCCCCAACTAAAAGGACGGCTTCCCACCACGGCTAAATCTAGATCGGAAAATTCTCGCTGAGAATAGCCTACATGAGCCTCAGCGAGTAAGGTTAACTGTTCTGCGACCCGATCCTCAACTTCGCGATCGTAGGGGCATTTTTTACGTCCCCAAGCCGAAGCCGTATACCAAGCGTCGTGATTGCCTAGAATTGCGGCATAAGGCACATCCAGGGCAACAAGGTGGCGCACGACAGCAATGGATTCATTCCCAAAATCCCCCACAAATAAAGCTAAATCTACCCCTAACTGTTGTAGGGCGATATTATCTTCTCTGTCCCATCGATCGTGAATATCGCCGATCGCGGCAATTTTAATCCTAGTCATCTTGATTTGCTGACAGTCGAACTCCCTTAACTAGGATATCGAGTTTTGAGGTTAAGGCAGAGCTTGGATACCATCAAATTGTCGGGCATGACGACGCAGCGATCGCATAGCTTGGCTTTGGAGTTTCCGGGCTTGGGGGTAACTCATCCCCAACTGCGTTCCAACGGCGCGAACGCTCATTTTCTGCCCGGTTTTGAAGCCGAAACGCAGCATTACGAATTCCCGTTGGCGATCGGGGAGGCATTGCAACAGGTGACTGACGCGACTTTGGAGTTCTTGTTCGACGGCAAAGCGATCCGGGGAGTAGGAGTCATCCGCTAAAATATCGGCTAATTCGGTTTGTTCGTCGCTGAGTTTGCGGTTAAGACTGCTGAGTTGAGTGCGTCGCAAAGCTTGACGAATCGAGCGGAGTTTTAGCACATTAAGGTCAAGATTATCGGCAATTTCGGCTTCGGTGGGCTGTCTGCCTAACTCGATTGCCAATTGGCGCGTTGCTTGCTTGATTTTGTGCAAATATTCGTTGATATGGATGGGTAGGCGGATACCACGACTGCGTTCGGCGATCGCGCGGGTGATCGCTTGACGAATCCACCAGTAGGAATAAGTGGAAAACTTGTAGCCCCGCGACGGATCGAATTTTTCGATACTGCGAATCAAACCCAGACTGCCTTCTTGAATCAAGTCAAGTAAAGATAAGCCTCGCTTTTGATATTTTTTGGCAATGGAAACTACAAGTCGCAGATTCGCTTCCACCATTCTTTTTTTAGCTTGCTGACCCAAAGTAACAATGTGTTTTTCTTCGGTCGTAAGTTGGCTTTTTTCTAACAGAGGAAGCATGGCTTGAACTTGGTTCGCCAGTTCAATTTCTTGTTCGGGACGCAATAAGGGAATGCGACCGATGGCTTGGAGATAAGCTTGGACTGTTGCTGACATGAATTAGAGAAAACTACGGAGCGTCTGAGCGTTGTTTTGGTGAATTTCAGCGCGTTGACTTAAAAAGAACGAGGTCATCTCGTTTTCTGAGGCTTTTGCTAAATCTATAACTTTGAGTAAGTTTTGATAAAGCATTTCGTTTCCTTGGACAAGATGCTCGAGCTTTTGAGGACGAGAATCAGTGTTTTCAACGGCAGGGATATAACTCGGTCGGGTAAACTCTGTGCCTGGCGTTGCTGGTTGGACGAGATCGAATAGGGTGTTCGCGATCGCGTCGGTCGCCGTTTCTAAGTCTTGCTGCTGCTTTTGCAGTTCATGTCGAACCGAGGCAGTCAATTGCCCGGATCGATCTTCTTGGCTTTGTTCGACTTGTTGTTGCAAGGTGTAAGTGTCCGCCAAGACTTGAGATAGACCTGTCAATAAACTATCATATTTTGGCGTTTTTGTATAGTCTGAGTCGTTTTCCTGCTCTAAGGAATGTTTAATTTTGTTTTTCATCTTTATCACTTCTTTTTAAAAAATTTATGTCTGCATTTAAACTTTTTTTCAAATCCGATCTATAGTCACAAACTTAGCTGTAGCAGACATTACAAAACCAAGAATTGCGATTGCGATCTACTTTATCTGGATAATAAATTTGTTTTTTTATTTGATGCTTAATCTTATC
>JAWQFT010000123.1:0-495 GCA_035968055.1 Jaaginema sp. PMC 1080.18
TGTAGTAGTCGAGAGCTTGCTGTTTTTCTCCCAAAGAGTCATAGACACCGCCAATGCTATTGAGGGTGCTGGCTTCACCGCCTCTATCTCCTACGGCTCGTCGAAGAGGCAAAGCTTGGTTGTAGTAGTCGAGAGCTTGCTGTTTTTCTCCCAAAGAGTCATAGACACCGCCAATATTATTGAGAGTTCCAGCTTCTCCTCTTCTATCTCCTACTGCTTGCAATAAAGGCAAAGCTTGGTTGTAGTAGTCGAGAGCTTGCTGCTTTTCTCCTAGCTCAGAGTAAACTAAGCCTATATTGTTGAGAGTAGCGGCTTCCATCTGCCTATTTCCGACTACTCGATGTATAGGTAAAGCTTGGTTGTAGTAGTCGAGAGCTTGCTGCTTTTCTCCCAAAGAGTCATAGACACCGCCAATGTTATTAAGAGTAGCGGCTTCCATCTGCCTATTTCCGACTACTCGATGTATAGATAAAGCCTGGTTGAAGTAGTCTAAAG
>JAWQFT010000123.1:595-15819 GCA_035968055.1 Jaaginema sp. PMC 1080.18
CTTGTTGCTTTTCTCCCAGGTCATTGTAAACTAAGCCTATATTGTTGAGAGTAGTGGCTTCCATCTGTCTATTCCCCACCGCTCGTGACAAAAGTAAAGCCTGGTTGAGGTAGTCTAAAGCTTGTTGCTTTTCTCCCAGGTCATTGTAAACTAAGCCTATATTGTTGAGAGTAGTAGCTTCCATCTGTCTATTCCCCACCGCTCGTGACAGAAGTAAAGCCTGGTTGAAGTAGTCTAAAGCTTGTTGCTTTTCTCCCAAGGAGTCGTAGACACCACCAATGTTGTTGAGGGTAGTAGCTTCTCCAACTCTATCTCCTACGGCTCGTCTGAGAGGTAAAGCTTGGTTATAGTAATGTAGCGCCTGCTGCTTTTCTCCTAGTAAGAAGTAAACATAACCGATGTCATTGAGAGATAGAGCTTCTGAACGTTTATCACCCGCTTGGCGATAAAGTCTGACTGCTTCTTCAAACTTGATTATTGCCTGTTTCAAGGATTCTGCCGTTCCTTGCTGAACCAGTTGGTCTCCTTCCTCATACACTCTGTCTGCCGCTTCACGAATCGCTTCTGAATCGCCATTAGCAGGCTGTTGCGCTACCTCCACACCACCCAACGACAACTGCCTCGGTGTCGCGGCGACGGCTTCGGAGAACGATACCACACTCAATACCGCCAATAGCGATAACGACTTTAATACACCACCAATTGCTTGTTTTCCCTGCGCCATCTTTGAGTTTGCCCCTATCACTGTTTTCTTAGAATACCTATTTCTGACAGTTGCAAGGTTATGCAGTTTTTGTGCTTTCTTTAACCGAAACGTTTCGGTTAACTATCCAACAAATCTTCGAGTTGTTGAAGAAGGACTTTAGCTTTTTCCCATTTTTCAGGATTTTGCCAGAGTTTAGCAGCCCGTAGCTTGCGGGTAGTGGCTTCAAATTCTTGTTTTTGGGTTGCTGTTGTCGTTTCTGAACTTTCCGACTTTAAATCCTCGATCCGTTGTTTAATTTGAGATAGGGACAAATTTTGGTCAACAGCTTCTGCTAATAATGCTTCTCTGGAATCGACGGCTTTGACGCGAGCAATGGCTAGAGCTTTGGTATAAGCAATTTTGCCTTCTTGTAGCACCTGCCAGATTTCCGGTGGTAATTTAAGTAAAGGTAATCGCGTTTCTACAAAAGATTTCCAGGTTAACCCCAGATGGGTAAATAAGTCGGTGACGGTTTGGAATTCCGGGCTAACCGAAACGTTTCGGTTAACTGTTCCTTTCTCTTCATTGCGTAGGCGATACAACAAGGATTTAACTTCATTCGGCTCAATTTGGAGGCGACTCGCCAGTAAACGTAAAATCCCTTCAGTTTCTTCCACGGGATTGAGGTCTTCTCGTTGTAAATTTTCCAGAATCGAAATTTCTAGAGCTTCTTCATCCGTTAAATTTAAAACGATGACAGGAGCAGCAGTGAGTTGGGCGATTTGAGCGGCTCGATAGCGTCGTCCGCCAGCGACTAACTCGTATCCCCGTTCTGGTAAAGGGCGAACCAGTAACGGCTCGATAATGCCATGCTTGCCAATGGTGTCAGCTAATTTTGCGAGTTTGGTTGTGTCGAAATACTGACGGGGTTGATAACTAGGCAGCATAATTTCATCGAGGGCAAGGGTTTGAGGCGTTTGAGGAACAGTGGGAGAGCCAAAAAGAGCGTCGATTTTATTCGTTAATGTCCCTTTGTAGGGTTTTTCGTTTTTTTTCATGGGTAGGGAAAATTTTTACAGCTTTTCTAGACTTTTGGCTAAATTTGAAAAAACTTTAATGGCGGGATGTTTGGCTTTGTAGAGTGCTAGGGGGATACGTTCTTCGGCAGCATCGGGAAAAGTCGTGGAGTCGGGAACTGGGGGAAAGACGGGAGCTAAAGCACTCAACTCTTGTTTCATTTGTTCGTAAGTGCGATTATGTTGCGATCGCCGTTTATCAAACTTCATAGGGACAAATCCGGCAAACGCGAGATGGGGATTAACGTGCTGGCGAATACGAGCAACGGTTTCAAGTAAAAGTCCTGTCCCGAAAAAACTTTTAAATTCAGTTTCAATCGGAACCAGAATATGAGTAGCGGCGGTTAAACCCAAAACTGTGAGCAATCCTAAACTGGGAGGACAGTCAATCAATACATATTGGTAGTTGTTGACAACGCTGGCTAAGGCATTTTTGAGGCGGGATTCGCGACTCAGGGCGGTAACCAGTTCCAATTCGGCGACGCTGAGATTGATATTAGTCGGCACTAAATCCATTTTATGCAGCGATTTATGGATGGGTAATTCTGCATCCTGCAACAAAGCATCATAAAGGGTGATGTCTAACTCGGTGGGTTCAATTCCCATAAAAGTCGTGAGTGAAGCTTGGGGATCGAGATCGACTAATAAAACTTTGTGTCGCCGTCGAGCGAGAGCATAACCTAAATTCATGGTGAGGGTGGTTTTGCCGACTCCTCCCGATTGATTAAATAGAACAATAATACGACTCATCAACCAGTCTCCAGGGCATTCTTAGCTCAAACGAACTTGTAGCGTTAACAAAACGATTGTACTAGCGAATGCGAACCTGCGAAAGTTGAATGTGGAAGGCGATCGCTTTTATCGATAGCGTTCCAATAGCGATTGAATCAACTGTGCCGAAGCCCGAAAAGTGGTTGTTTGCAGACAAAGAATTGCCTGGGGGAAATTAACCAAATCTCGTTTGGCAGCTTCATCTAAAACTCCCAGTAATCCTGTTATTTTCAAACCCAAAGAGCAAGCCACTTGTCGTCCCAAACCATCATCGATAATAATCAAATCCGCTTTTCTTTGTTGAGCCAGCGCGATCGCGGACTTTTCCCCTGGGTCTAAAATTTCTAAATCTGTCAAACCTTCTGATACATTCAAGTCCACAATTTCAATTTCTAACCAACCTGGAGGATTTCCAATCCAGTTTCGTACTACCTCTGGGGATGCGGCATCTAACAATTCTTGTTGTACTACTTGCGGAATTAATACCTTCCCATACAGCTTGGCAAGTAGCTCAATTTCTCCAATCAACAGCAGGTAACAAATCGGCGAGGTATCGGAAACAACAATCATTGGGCTGTTAACTTCCCTTCCTGCCGTAGTAATTCGTGAGTTTGGCGATCTGTTGTCAAATCTACTTCATTGTAGGGTAAGCTGACTCCCTTAGCTTTAAGAAAAGCATCAGCTTCTAAGCGAGTTTTTAGGTTTAATAATTGCCGCACCTTGCCCGTGCTAATTGAGCCTTCGCAGTAGGCTTGAATCACAACCATTTCTAGAATCCGGCGTTCGAGACTTCCTCCCTGAGCTTGTAAAGAATGGGCTAAGTCATCGGGTAAAGCGATTTGGATTTGCATAAATACTCAATCGTCTAGTAAATTTTTTGATTTAACTTAAATTCAGCTTGTTCGACTTCCTGAGCTAAATCTTCTAAATCTTGAGAATCATCGAAAAGAGAAATTCCCCATTGTTTCATTATTTCGATAACTTGCAAACGGGAAACCCCTAAAATTTTTCCCGCCCGACCGCTAGTAATTTCCCCAGCTTCTAACAAAGTCATAACATAAGCTTCTTTAGCTTTTTGTAAAGCTTTTTGCTGTACTTCAATGGGAAGCTCAATATTTTCTAGTTGCTCATCTGAAATTTTGAAAGCCATTATTCTCGAATCCCCGACTTAACTTATTTTAGCTGGATTTTCAAAAATCCCTTCAGAAGTTATCGCTCTAACTCATCTTGTTGACGAGTCAATGACCGCGAAGGAGTAGAGTCCAATTGCGGTGCAACCTGTTGTTGGAAATAAAGAGCCTTATTTTCAGACAAACGGGACTTCCCCGTATCTCGCCATTGCTCGTTATCGCCAGATTGAGCTTCCATCAACAAATGCTGGTCATGGTCATATAATCGCAGGCGATCGCCCTGACGCTCAATAATATGGCGAAGTCCCTCAAATCGCTCTTGACCCACTTCATCCAGTAAAGCCGCACAAATCGGCGCAACCGATGCCACTCGTAACTCTTGAGCCTTCTGAGCATTATAATTTTGTACCGCTTCGTTAACGGCAGCCTTCGTAGCCGCAACGCGATCTTTTTGATGAGGTGAAGACTGAATCTCAGGAGACTGACCGACAATAGCCGCAGTAGCTTCTTCGCTATAACCAACGCCCAGTAGCGATCGCGCCACCCCGCTTGGGGGTTTATTTTGGCCAAGCTGGTCGTAAATCCAACGCAGTTTCCCCTTAGCAGCTTGGGGATTTTCAGCCAAAGCTTCTAGATTCAAAGGCGGCTGTAACTCATCGGGTAAGTCGGGAGAAGGCGCAGTTTGGGAGTGACCTTCATTAATGACAGTCTCTGGCTTGGACTCAACCGTAGAATCCTGATAACGGCGCTCCAATCGAGCTTTAATCTGATTAAGAAATCGCCCTGGTGCATCAGCGAAATACTGCCAATCCGAAGCCGTCCACTCCTCCAAATCGACACCATTTTCCTCTCCACAATCGGAAGCCCAAGCCTCAAAACGGGGAGTCGGACGCAGCTCATTTCCCATCATCTCCAACTCCCCTCGCTCCAGCCAAAGCGATCGCGTCTCCTGAGTTTCCTCAATACTTTCTAAAGCCTGCGCCGTTGTGATGGCTGCTTCCTTACAACGCTTCTTGGGCCAGTCTTGATAGCCACCTGACTTGAAATCGCGAAACATTTCCTCAATGCCCATGCGTCGAGCATAACTTTCAGTCGCCGCCGACAAACTCTCAAGATTAGTGAGGATATACCAAGGCTCTTTACTCGATTCGCCATCGGCTGCGGTCGATGACGAGATAAATCATATCCGTAGGGTCATATTCGAGTTCTATCAACCTTTGAACGATGGGAAACCACAGTTTTTCAATTTGGAACTGTGGCAAAGATAAAAACCGTTGCATCCTTTTAATTCGGCTTTTGCATAAAATTGGCAGGGGGAAATTTCGAGCCAGTTCTTCTAATCTCACACTTTTCAAGGTTTGTAAAAGATTAATCAGGATAGAAAGAACCAGATACTGAGTCGAATTAAACTCTTTCTTTAGGTGGTCGCTGTATAATTGGGGTAGTTGAACCATAGTGTTCTCAACAAAGAATGTCTATTGATAACAGTCTCTCATGTTTTGGGAGACTTTTCCCTATATCCCTTGTAAGTCTTGGTTTTGACCTCCTTGTCGTCCCCCCAGAAACAAGACCTAAAGCAGCATTATCAAGATGTCGAAGTCAAAGCCTTGGGGACATGGCCTCACCGGGGCAACATCGAACTCTACTTCAAACATCGTTATGGGGGGTTTAATCATCCCATTGGTTCTCTGACTGAATATTTCCAGTTTCCCCAAGTGAAGCCAGTATTAACCGATTTGCAGAGGATTCAGTCAGTTTGAGCTTGAGTCAGTCCAGTGAATATCGCTCAACATTTTCCCACCTGCTATAATCAAACAAGAGCATAGAATCGGTTAGCAACATTTGTTTTTAGTTTTAACGAGTTTTCACGTTTTTCCATTAACAGTCTTCTCTCCGAAATTTCACTCTACATATCCCCGATTTTTAGGAGAAAAGCAATGTCAATTTATGTAGGCAATCTGTCTTACGAGGTTACCCAGGACGATCTAACGGTAGTTTTTGCCGACTATGGCTCGGTACAAAGAGTTCATCTTCCCACTGACCGCGAAACGGGTCGCGTGAGAGGCTTCGGTTTCGTGGAATTGGATACAGAGGCGGAAGAAGATGCTGCCATTGAAGCCCTTGATGGTGCTGAATGGATGGGTCGCGATCTCAAGGTCAATAAAGCCAAGCCTCGCGAAAATAACCGTAATAATCGCTTTTCTCGTCGTTACTAAATTTTGGTATTCGGTGATGGAGGGTTAGTTATCTAATCATCAAAAGGCTAGATTTCAACTAAAAGGGTTTGGGTAGAAATACCTGAACCCTTTTGAGTTACTGAATCTAACAAAATTGCAAATCTCATCCCCTAGAACTGGAATTTTCCTGGGCGATCGCCACCTCGACCGCGATCGCCTCTCAAATGCCAAATCCCTGTAAGATAAACTACTGGCAAGCGTCACTAAGGTTGAGCATCTTGAAAACCGACACGATTTTCTATCGTCTTTTTCGCTCCTTCCCCCAGACTTTCTTTGAACTCCTCCAGGCTTCCCCTCAACAAGCGCAGAACTATCGCTTTGACTCAGTAGAAGTCAAGCAACTCTCGTTTCGTATTGATGGCGTGTTTTTACCCCTAGTCCCCGACGTACCGATTTACTTTACTGAAGTCCAGTTTCAGCCCGACCCAGACTTGTATTCGCGGTTTTTCAGCGAAATCTTCCTTTATCTCGATAAAACCGACTTCAGCAACGATTGGCGCGGCGTAATCCTGTTTCCCAATCGTCGCACAGACAACAGTAACCCAGAGCGTTACAGCGAAATTCTCAGTTCGGGGCGAGTGACGCGCTTATACTTGGATGAGTTGGGGGATACCGAGTCGGCAACACCGGGAATCGCCACGGTTGAGTTGATTGTGTCCGATCCCTCCGAGGCGATCGCCCGCGGTCAAAGACTAATCGAACGGATTAGAGTCGAAGTAGAAGCCTCGCAACAGCAGTCGCTTCTAGAATTAGTAGAAAGGATTTTAGTTTACAAGTTACCCCAAACCCGTCGGGAGGAAATTGAGCGAATGTTTAGCTTAGATGATTTACGGCAAACCCGCGTCTGGCAAGAGGCGCAGCAGGAAGCACGATTAGAAACTGTACCCCGTCTACAAAAAATGGGATTGACTGTCGAACAGATTGCCGAGGCGTTGGAGTTGACGGTTGAACAAGTCCACCAGGCGCTTTCTACAGACAGCAATTAGTTACTGCCGAGATCGCCTCTCAAATTTTCTAATCTGTCCTAGACTTACGCGATCGGGCGTAGCCTGCCACTTCGCGATCGCCTCTCAAAAGTCGCTTTTAGAATTAGTAGAAAGGATTTTAGTTTACAAGTTACCCCAAACCCGTCGGGAGGAAATTGAGCGAATGTTTAGCTTAGATGATTTACGGCAAACCCGCGTCTGGCAAGAGGCGCAGCAGGAAGCACGATTAGAAACCAAGTTAGAAACTGTCCCCCGCTTACAAGGTATGGGATTGACCATCGAACAGATTGCAGAGGCGTTGGAGTTGACGGTTGAACAAGTCCGCCAGGCGCTTTCTACAGACAGCAATTAGGTTGGGAATCAATGCAAGCTTCCAATTCGCGAAAATACTATTGTCAGCTTCTCTCACCGAATTAATCTAAGGGTTGAACCAACAAGGTGAGGTCGTAAATTCCCACAACGAGGACAGAAGTATCTGGGGCTAAGACTTTATCGGTTTGTTCGCAATAGGCCGGCCAAGTTGTGCCTTGCCAGCGCACCCGACCGTTACGATGGGTAGAGATGGCGATTTCCACCCATGCAGTGCGATCGCGCCGAGATAAAGTTTTTCCTTGAGTCAGTTGTTTCCAAGCGGGTAAGTGTTTCATGGTTCGTGAAGTGTGAAGGGAGGGAGAGGGCGATGTGAGATGCTAATCGCCCTTGGTTTGGGGGGTTTATTCGCTCCAGATGTGAAACGCGATCGCGCCAGCGACCAAAACGCCTAAAATGGGATTGAAGCTGAATACACCCAGGATTGCCGCAGTGAGTTCTAAAGCAGTTTTGAAATCGTTGTTAATACGCATTGCCATTTACCTCATTAACGTTGGAGAATAATTGAGCGAACTCAATTAACCCCAGATTCTTTTGAATCTCAAAGTCCGTAAATTGCAGCAATTTGGCTGCATTTGACAAAAAAATGGTTTTCTGGTAATGCCGCTGATATACCAAATCAAAGACAGTGCTAAAAGTCGGGTCGAACGAGCGATTTGCACCAAAATGGAGCAAGAAGGATGGGAAAATTCAACCCAGTTTGATGCGGGATTATCCCAAGCCGCGACTCGCTTGGTTTTAAAGCTGACAAAAGTTCGGGAAATTGCACCTAGTTATGCTCAAAAACAAGGCTTAACTTATCGCGAGATAGAGCAATTAGTTCCTGACTATTTACCTGATAATATCTTTCGGAAAATTAAGGACTTTCAAGTAGAATTTAGAGAAGGCGACTGTCTCAGTTTTGATGATGTTGAGCAATTAATTGAGGAAGGAGCAATTTGCGCGTCGAATTGCTCAAAAGATGTAGTGGGTGATTTTCGACGCGGTAAGAAAGCAATTAATAAATTTGCCTTTAAAGTTTTTTGTAGAATACTTGCTTTAGAGTGGAAAGAAATTGTTTCCGATTATTCATCAGAGGATGATTTAGAATTAGAGCAGAAAATCGACCTTGCTCTCGGACAACTCAATCATCAGCAACAATGGCAAAAAATACAGCCTTTTTGCCAACCTGCTTGTCACGCCTTTTTACTTTATTTGAAAGAAAAAAATATTACTCAAACCCGATTGCGCTGGTTACTAAAGGCGTTAGCTTGCAATATAAACCGTGAAAACCCAGAAGGATTGATTGTTACGGTTAAGCCTTCTTTAGGAAAAACTCGTTATGGTTCTGACGACATTGAATCAATTTATAAACAAATCATTAAAAAATTGAAGGAGAGAACTCCTGAAATCAACAAGGCGAAGCCAACTCCAAAGAAACTAGCTAGAGCTATTATTACTCATCTCAAAAAAGAGCATTTAGTTGTTGTTTTTGAAGACTTAGAAAACTACGATTTACAATATATTAATAGCTTACGTCAATACCTTTGTAAGCCTATTTTGGACGCTGTGAAAGAAAATCAATCTAAAATTATCAATCGGGGTTTATTCTTTTGTTTCTGTGCTTCTCAGGGAAATCCAACTTGGCGAAGTGAACTGGAAGAGCAGGGTGAAATTGTTGTAATTCAGGAGTTTGACGATAAGGGTAAACCTATACTTCCTATTGAGCTAGATAGTTGGCATTCTCTAATGCCTCTTGAAATCGCAGTAGCTAGTCAATTTGATTCTGAAGATTTGAGTCGCTGGCTAACACAGATAGAAAATATCAAAGAAATAAAAGATAAAATTTACAACTTTAAAAAACAATATAAACAAATATGGAATAATTCAGATAACGGGACACCGGAAAAATTAGTCGAACAAATTTATCGAGAATTCGGATTAAATTGGGAGGAATGCGGCATCAAATGGCAAAACCTATCAGCCAGTTAAAATACACTGGAAAAAAGCGACCCCAAGCGGGAGAACTCGACCCAAAAACCGGAGAAAAACTGTATCCCTATCTTCCCGGAGAAGAATTAATAGATGCCGTCAATTTGGCTATCTTTTTAGAACGTCCTTTGTTACTCGAAGGCGAACCGGGAGGGGGGAAAACGGAATTAGCGAGGGCAGTTGCTTATGATTTAGATTTAAATTATTACTACTACTGCGTTAAATCCACCAGCAAAGCTCAGGATTTATTATATCAATTTGATATTATTGGTCGTTTGCGGGATGCTCAACTAGCCGCTAAGCTGTTTCGCATTCAAAAAGCATATAATGCCAACAAGAGTTAAGAAGAGTTTGAGAAAATGCCAGCTAAAAATCATTTAAGCTCAGAACAAAAACAGAAGCTACAAAAGAATATATTGCCAATCGTCTTTTCACATCAATTGAAGAATTAGAGTTTTTGCTACATCGACTTCTTAATGAAGGGGAGTTAATTATTAAGTGGGGACGAACGTTAAAAAATAAAGGTAATTCTGTTAACGTCGTTTAAATGCTGAACAGCTTACTCATCAATTTAACCCAGAAGAAATAGCAGCAATTCGCGACCCGAAAAAGTATCGGGAATTAGGAGTTTTAGGGAAAGCTTTTCGGAGTCGTAAACCTTCAGTTGTCTTAATTGACGAAATTGATAAAGCTGACATTGATTTTCCCAATGACTTGTTACAAGAACTGGAAAAACGTCGCTTTTATATTAAAGAAACCAACGAGCATATTCCTTATAAAACCAAACCCGGTACAATTCCCTTAATTTTCATTACCAGTAATGCCGAAAGAAAACTGCCCGATGCTTTCCTGCGGCGTTGCTTGTATCAATATGTTTCTTTCCCCGAAAAAGAACGGTTAGAAGCCATTATTAAAGAACGTTTTGCCGAAATAGATGCAGAATTAAAGCTAACCACCGCACAACTAGAAACGGCATTGCAGTGGTTTATTGAACTGCGTCAAGCCATGACCGAAGATGAAGAAAGAGAATCCACCAAACAAATTAGTACCAGCGAGTGGATTGACTGGATAACCGCGATTCGAGCTAACCCGGCTAAATTCCAAACAGAACTAGACAACGGTAATATTCCCTTTCCTGAAGTGTTGCTCAAAAGCGAATATGACCGCAAGACCTTTCTGAATTTACCGCAACAATCGTCTTCTGAAGCGGAATTAGACGACGAACTCGACTTAGACTTAGACGATGACGACTGGAACTAAAGCTGATGCGTGCATCCACCCCACCCCTACTCACACTCTGGAAAAAACTCCGAAAAACAGGATTTTCCTTAACCCTAGAGGATTATCAACAACTGCTGAAAGCCACAGAAGCAGGATTTGGGGTAGAAAGCCCAGAAAAGCTTTGTCAAACCTGTCAAATACTGTGGGCCAAATCTCCCCAAGAACAAGAAATACTGACCGAACAATTCCAGCAGATTTGGTCGCGTTCCATCCAAATTGTCCGTAAACCCCAAGTTAAACTGACCCAACCTCAACCGGAGACAGCAACAACCGCAGCATCCAGTACAACCCCTCCAGATACCGAAACCAACATTACACCACCCCCAGCCCCAGAAATCCCCGCAACCGCAGCCCCAGAAATCCCCCCCGCTATTGCTCGTCTCAGTCCTCCCGAACCTATAGGTACAAGTCGCTTTCGTGTTTGCTCTGTATCCTATCGTCCTGCAACCCTTAAACAAATGCAGCAAAGTTGGTATCAAGTTAGCTCTACCTTACGAGAAGGACGAGCCACAGAAATTGATATTGATGCCACCCTTGCCAGCATTGCCGAAAAAGGGATGCTGTTTGACCTAATTTTTACACCCCCCAAACAACAAAAACTGAATTTATTATTACTGCTTGATTCTCTTGGCTCGATGATGCCTTTTCAGAGTTTAAGCTATCAACTGCAACACACCGCAGCCCAAGCCGGACGATTCAACAAAATCGACACCTATTACTTCCACAACACCCCCATCCAGCAACTCTTCACCGACGTAGAATTAAACGAAAGCCAGACCCTAGCGCAAGTCTATGGCTCTTTAGCCCGCGAATATACCGTAACCCTCATTTTCAGCGATGCTGGAGCCGCTAGGGGCAGATACGACCGCAAAAGACTGAAAACCACGCAGCAATTTCTACAATCGCTCAAATCCTATTGTCGTCAAACCGTGTGGTTAAATCCCATGCCGCAAAAACGCTGGTTTCCCAGTACCGCCGCGAAAATAGCCGAAACAGTTGCCATGTTTGAATGCAGTTTCTTCGCTTGCCAAAATGCCATTGACATCCTCCAAACCCATCCCCAAAGATGAGTCCCATAACCCTAGACCCTGACCCCAAAGAAAAGGAAGCCCAACGGCAAATCCAAGCCTTTGTCAATCGTTTTGGCAAAGCCCACCTCATCTATGCTTATCACGCCGCATTCCCCCTCACCTTGACTCCTGGATTAGCTTATCGTTTGTGGGAAACCTTTGACCGGGATATTCAGCGTCGTCCCCTTGATATTCCTTGGGTTGCCGTGTCGGACTTATTGCTGTCGGAGGGGTTGTGTCGGGAAGTAGACAACGAACTCTATGAAATGGATGTGGTAGTGCGGCGATTATTGCTGCGGTGGTGCGAAGCTGATGCCAACTTTGGCCCGAAGCGACTGCGACAACTTTCTAAATTCCTGCTGCGTTACCTCGAACAACAACTGCGACAACCCCGCCCTGTGATTGCCTCAGTTGCACCGACATTACGCTGGATAGGTTTGGCTTATCTGCATCCCGAAGATGCCAGCCAAGAAATTGCCAGCACCCTGCAACAACTCGATTGGCGGCATAAACCCGAAGTCGTGCGCTTGGCTTCGTTGCTTTCTACCTTTGCTGACCCCTTAGCTCAATATCAACCCCTGCTGCAATTTGGGGAAGCCATGGCGCAATACGGACGCGGCAATCAAGAAGGCATGGAAGCCGTCTTGAACCGTTTGGGAGAATCCATTGACTTGGGTGGGGTACGACTGGATAGACCCCGGTTTTTTGACTTTGAAACTGTAACTGTCAACCGCCGGGGCGAAATCATCGAACGCCAAAGCCAAACCGCCCGCTACTACCGAGAAGACTTAGGGAAGGGAGTCAGCTTGGAGATGGTGTACATACCAGGGGGAAGCTTCATGATGGGCGCACCAGAAGGGGAGAAGGGAAGCGATGACGACGAACGCCCCCAACACCAAGTCACGGTTCAACCCTTCTTCATGGGCAAATGCGCCATCACTCAAGCCCAATGGCGAGCCGTGGCAGCATTACCGAAACTGCAACGAGACTTAGACCCAGACCCGTCAAGGTTCAAAGGGGATAATCGACCCGTAGAAAAAGTAAATTGGTACGATGCGGTAGAATTTTGCGCTCGGTTGTCAGTAGCCACAGGGAGACAGTATATTTTACCCAGCGAAGCCCAATGGGAATATGCCTGTCGAGCCAATACAAAAACACCATTTCATTTTGGCGAAACTATCACAACAGAAATCGCGAATTACGACGGCAGCAGAACCTACGCCGACGAACCCAAAGGAGAAGACCGAAGCGAAACAACCCCAGCACCATCCAGTTTCCCCGCCAATAGCTTTGGCTTATACGATATGCACGGCAATGTCTGGGAATGGTGCGCTGACCCCTGGCATAGTAACTACAACGGAGCGCCCACGGATGGCAAAGTGTGGGACGAGGAGTGTAATGATAATCGTTATCAAAACTATGCAGAATATCTGAATAGTATGTTGAAAAATAAATCAAAACGTATAATACGCGGTGGTTCCTGGATTCGCCTTCCTGGACATTGTCGCAGTGCGTACCGCCACTACAACAATCCCGATGCCCGCGACTACTTCAACAACTACTACGGTTTTCGGGTGATGTGTGTGGGAAGCGAGGACTCTTAGCCCTTTACACTTTTACCCTTTTACCCTCTACCCTTCTTCCCTTTACCCTGCGAGCGAAGCGAGCCTTTTTTTATTTTTCCCAACCCCCATGACCGAGTTATCCATCATCCAGAAAACCTATGACTTGATTCAGTGGTATGTCCCCCTACTCAATCGCTTACCCCGCGACCATAAATTTACCTTGGGGGATAGAATGATTAAGCAACTATACGACATCCTCGAAAAACTTATCCGCGCTCGTTACGCCAAAAACAAGCAAGCTCAACTCGAAGCCCTCAACAGCGAGATAGAAGTTTTACGCTATCAAACCCGCTTGCTGTTTGATTTTGATTTAATCTCTAGCCAACGTTACGAATATGCGGGAAAATTAATTGATGACATTGGCAAAGAATTAGGCGGTTGGCTCAAACAACAGCGTCAACGTTCTCGTTCGGTCAATCAATAATGTGCTTCTGGTTGCTTGACTTTGCTGATTGCTCAAAATCTGAGTTAGTAACAGCCCTACTGCAAAACAGAGAAAATCAAGAGGTCTTGCCCGATGAAACGCTACGGCAATCTTTACCCCCAAATCCTGTCCTTTGACAACTTACTCCAAGCCGCCCGACAAGCGCAACGGGGGAAACGCTACCGCGATAACGTCCTCGCCTTTAACCACAACCGCGAAGGGGAATTATTGCAGCTTCAAGCTGAACTAGCCCAACACACCTACCAACCCGGAGAATACCAAACCTTTCATATCCAAGAACCCAAAAAACGCTTAATTTCGGCGGCTCCTTACCGCGATAGAGTCGTACATCATGCTTTGTGCAATATTATTACTCCCTTACTCGAAAAAAGCTTTATTCATGCTTCCTATGCCAATCGTGTCGGTTACGGAACCCATCGCGCCCTCCAGCATTTTACCCGTTTGGCTCGTTCGAGTTCTTATGTGCTTCAGTGCGACATCAAAAAATATTTCCCCAGCATCGACCACCTCATCCTCAAAACCCAACTACGCCGTAAAATCAAATGCCAGGATACACTGTGGTTAATCGATACCATTATTGACAACAGCAACGACCAAATTCCCGTTATCGAACATTTCCCCGGTGATGACTTACTCACGCTTCTACAACGTCGCCGCGGCTTGCCCATTGGCAACTTAACCAGTCAGTTTTTCGCCAATATTTACCTGAATCCCTTCGACCACTTCATCCACGAACAACTGAAAATCTCGAAATATATCCGTTATGTGGATGATTTTGCTTTATTCGACGAAGATAAACCGAAATTGCAGAACGCCCGCCGTCGCCTGGAAGCTTTCTTAGACAGCCTCAGACTGAAAATCCATCCCATCAAAAGTCAACTGTTTAAAACCGAGCAGGGAGCGAACTTTCTAGGCTTTCGTATCTTTCCTGAGTACATCCGCGTTCGCAACGAAAACTTACGCCGAGGTAGACGCAGATTACGACGAATGCGCCGCGAGTATCAACAAGGAAAAATCAGCCAGTCCGACATAGAACGCTCTCGACAAAGTTGGTGGGCGCATCTGGACTATGGCAACACCTGGCGACTGCGCGAACAGATATTTACTTCTCTTGCTTGGGCGAGAGAGTAGAGAAGGGGTAGGCAGCTTCAAACGCGGTGGTTCTTGGATTAACAATCCTGAAAATTGTCGCAGTGCGTACCGCAACAACAACAATCCCGATGACCGCGACAACATCAACAACAACAACGGTTTTCGGGTGATGTGTGTGGGAAGCGAGCGCTCTTGCGTGCCAGAACTGGCGTATGGGAATGCGTTGGGTGCGCCAAGCAAGAGTCCAGACCTATTCCGGCGATGTTGGTAACAGCATCCAAAAATCTATCGAGTCGAGGAGGGTAGTAAGCGATGCTGAAACCTTCCTCGACTCACTAAGGGGCTACAACAGGAAGTAGAAATTACGCCGTTTTCGTGCAGAAGGACACAGTCAATTCAGATTAACAAACATCACGCACAACAAAGAAACCCGGCGTTGCTGAATGAAGCTATGAACGATACGGAACTGGCACCTCCCCAAATCGT
>JAWQFT010000124.1:0-15510 GCA_035968055.1 Jaaginema sp. PMC 1080.18
TTTCGCTTTTCGATATTTCCAATTTTACCTGAAAAATACAAAGCCGTCCTTGAAGGACGGGGTTTCAGACCCAGGAGATTCTGATGATTGGCTATCTCAACTTAATCCTACGTTTAACCATTTGGTTTTTACTCACCGCCGATCTGAGTTTGGCGAATATAATTATTGGAATTGCGATCGCTTTATTAATTCCTCGCAATTATACCTCTGCGGGGGCATTATCCGATTGGTTACGAACCCTCGGAGAAATCCTGGTTGCTATTCCCCAAGCTTACGCTGAAGCGATTGAAATCATGGTACGTCCCCATCGTTACGAAGATGTTACCAGAGAACAAGTCAAGCCAGGGCGATCGCCCGGATTGATTTTTTTAGATATCTTTTTAATTACCTTTACCCCCAAAACCATTGTGCTGAAATACCGCGAAGAAGGTTGGTATGACGTACACCGCATTCTCAGGAGGCCTAGATCGTGAATTGGGTTTTAATCATTATGATTGCCATATTGCTGATTCCCTTATACGAAGCTTGGCAAGATAACAGTATTTGGCAAAAAATGTTAGCTTTTGCCAGTATTTCCACCAAAAGTTCGATTTTGATCCTCGCCGTGTCGATTGTGCGAGATGATTGGATGATTGGGGTAGTGGGGGTAATTATTCTCAGCGTCGGGAATGCGGCTTTGATGCTGTTAGCTCATATTATTAAACGATTACATGATTCATGATTAATGTTTTAAGTTATCTCTGCATTGCTTTGGGTTTGGTTTTCTGGGTTTGGGGAACTTGGCCGCTGGTGGGCGATCGCTCTGTATTATATAAACTGCACAGCCTCTCCGTCGCAGATACCCTCGGTTCGATGAGTATTGTTATCGGCTTATTACTGAGAATCTCCAGAGAATGGCCATTACTACTATTAGCCCTGATTTCGCTGGCGATTTGGAATACCGTTTTGGGTTATGTCCTCGCTTACTGTTCGAGTAGCAAAGAAACGCCATGAATGATAGCTATATCTACGTCATCACGGCGTTACTGCCTTTAACTTCCTTGATGTTAGTCGTCCAAACCAATCCCTATCATGCCTTGGTGATTCGCGGGGTGGTGGGGGCAGTGGCCGCGTTGGTGTATGCTGTGTTGGGCGCTGCTGATGTGGCTTTAACTGAAGCCTTGGTAGGGACAATGCTGGCGATTATGCTGTATGCGGTGGCGGTTCGTTCTTCGATGGTGCTACGTTTGGGGGTGATTACTGATAATGAAGATGCCATTCCCGACGAGGACAATTACCAAGATATTTTGCAGCAACTCCGTCCTATTATCGCTCAACATCATCTCAAACTCGAATTAGTGGGTTATCCCGACGAACATACCCTACAAAAAGCTTTAATGACCCAAGAAATCCACGCTACTTATTTTAAATTTGACGATACAAATTCTGGTAAAATGATTACCCGCGTCCGCCATCTTTATGATATTTTCCAACAAGAATTGACAGGATCGGGGATGGAGTTGGGTTATTTTGAGAAAGAAGGAATTGGGCAGTAGTTTGGGGCAGTGGGCAGTAGTTTGGGGCAATCGGCAGTCGGCAGTCGGCAGTCGGGGGGGGAGTTGAGGCAGTAGGCAGTGGGAAGAATTGTGATGAACAACCAATAACCAATAACCAATAACCAATAACCAATAACCAATAACCAATAACCAACAACCAACAACAAAAGAATGAAATGGATTTATGCGATCGCGGGACTGGCTTTATTTATTAAACTATTGGTATCTCCTAGCCCTGAAATAGAACTACCCGATTTTGATATTGTGCAAGCAATTGTGGCAGATAGTGGCGTTCCTAATGCTGTGACGGGGATTATTTTTCGGAATCGACTTTATGACACCATCTTTGAAGTGGTTGTGTTTACGATCGCGATTATGGGAGTATACTATCTCCTAGCGAACGAACAACCCTCACCGACAATTTACCAGTTTAGCGATCGCCCTTCCATTGTTTTAGCTCGTCTCGGCGCAACAATTTGTTCCCTTGTTAGTATCGAATTGGCTCTACGCGGACATCTCAGCCCAGGGGGGGGATTTGCCGCCGGAGTTGCCGGAGGGACAGCCATTGGACTTGTGGCCATTACTTCCTCGTTTCAATGGATACAATCGATTTATCGACGTTGGCACACCTCTACCTGGGAAAAAGTCTCAGTTTTGGTGTTTATTGTCCTCGCTGTCCTCACGATTCTTGGACTAGAATTTCCCTCAGCCAGCTTCGGAACTCTCCTCAGTGGTGGCGTAATTCCCTGGCTGAATATCCTCGTCGCGCTCAAAGTCGCTTTGGGTTCTTGGGCGGTAGTTTTGGTATTTATTCATTATCGGGGTTTATTTTAGGCGCTTTTGGGGGGATACAACGCCCGCAGCACAAAAGGTAGCCGTTTAGCCCAAGAAATCTCGGTATGTTCGCCGTTAAAATCCTCATACACAAACAACTCCTTACCGAGAGTGTAATCATACTCCTGTTGCAACAGATGCGCCATTTCGCGAGTGCGTTTCGCCGCGTGACGCTCGATAAACCAGTTGTGGAAGCCGCCACTGCGAATGCGCCCCCAATCCAACCAGAAAAGCGGGCGAATTTGCTTATTTTCCAAGGTAGGGGCGGTTAATTTCAGTAATTTAGAACTTTCCAGACTGTCAAATAGTCGCGCACTCGCATCCAACTCCACCCAAAACGACGGCGACAAAGCCCCCGCATTGCCAAACTGTTGCGGATACTGACAAGCGGTATAAAAGGCGGCTAACCCCCCATGAGATGAACCGAGTATTGTCGTTTGGCTGGCTTGGCTTTGGGTGCGATAATGCTCATCGATAAAGGGTTTGAGAAAATGAGCGAGATAATGACTGTAAGTTCCCAAGCCTCCCCCAGAACCCGATAGTATTGGAACGTGAGTGTATTCCCAATCGCGATTGAGGGGATGGATTGCCACCACGATGAGCTTTTGAATGGCTTGGGCTGCGTAGAGTTGCGACAGGGTTGTGGCGGTATCCCAAGAAAGATGGGCAATTCCCCCCGGAAAGAAGGCCGTGTGACCATCATTCATATAGACTACCGGATAGCGATCGCGTTCTTGTTCGTATTCGCGCGGCAGAAAGACATGAACTTTGCGCGGTGATGAATCTTGTAGCCGTAATGCGTCGTAGGTATGAAAATAACCGCCAGGGTGGTTTTCATCGTGAAACCAAGCCCATTGTCCGCCTTTGGCAAAAGGGTGAGTCATTTCAGTTATCAGTCTTTAAGGGGCAGTGGGCATTAGGCATTGGGCAGTAGTTTTGGGCAGTCGGCAGTCGGGGGAGAGTGGGATGAATACCCCAGAAAGGAGGTCAGAAACTTGGGTTTTGGGGAGTCACTTTAAAAGAGGCTCAAAGCTAGACTATATCAGGTTGTTAGCTTCAAAAAATAGATTTAACGTTTTACGCGAGAGTTATCAGCATCTCAGTGGGACATTTACCCGACAGTTTACTGGTAATTGGTAATTGGTAATTGGTAATTGGTAATTGGTAATTGGTAATTGGTAATTGGGCGATCGCGCTTTTGAAACTCTGTTGTAAGGTAAAAATAGATACATTTTTATTGGATTTTTAATGCAACGCACCCTGCTTTTGGCAAAAATTCATAACTGTACGCTCACGGGGGCAAACCTCGACTATGTGGGCAGTATTAGTATAGACCAGGCTCTCCTCGCTGCGGCAGGCATTGTGCCTTACGAACAAGTCCAAGTGGTAAATAAAACCAATGGGAATCGCCTCGTGACTTATGCCATTGAAGCCCCGGCTGATTCGGGTATCATCGAACTCAATGGCGCAGCAGCGAGGAATGGTATGCCGGGGGATAAGCTGATTATTATGACTTATGCTCAGTTTGATGTTACTGAGATGGCTGATTATGTCCCGACGGTGGTAATTGTTGATGGCGAGAATCGGTTGATTTCTTGAGGGCTTGTTCAGTAATCAGCGATTAAGGGGCAGTAGGGATTGGTTTTTGGGCAGTCGGCAATCGGCAATCGGCAATCGGGGGAGATTAGGCAGTAGGTCTTGGGCAGTAGGCAGTGGGGATGTTGACGAACAACCAACAACCAACAACCAATAACAAAATTAGTATCAAGCCTTACGAAATGCGATCGCTATATCCCTTAACCTCATGTCAATGATGTAAAAACTTCATGGGCTAGGTGAAATTACTTATGCGGATTGAGCAGTTAGAGGCATTTCTGGCGATCGCGCAAACCGGGAGTTTTGGACAAGCGGCGCGAGACTGTGGAGTGACGCAATCCACGATCAGCCGCCAAATTCAAGCCCTAGAAGCATTGGTGGGGACTGCTTTGTTTCATCGTACCACCCAAGCAAAACTCACGGTAGGTGGCGAGCAGTTGTTACCGCGAGCGCGACGGATTTGCGGGGAATGGCACAATGCGTTGCGAGAAATTACCGAACTCAAGGAAGGCAAACAGCCGGAGTTGTGTGTGGCAGCCATTCACTCGGTTTGCGCTCACAAATTGCCCCCCGTGTTACAACAATTCTGTCGTATCTATCCTAATGTAAAACTGCGGGTGACGGCTTTGGGGAGCGATCGCGCTCTCAAGGTATTGCGAGACGGTTTGGTAGATGTCGCTATTGTGATGAACAACCGCTTTCTCACCACTTCCCCGGAAATGAGCGTTAATATTTTGTACGATGAACCCATTGAAGTGCTAATGGCGGCTCATCACCCTTTGGCTCAATATCAACAAGTGCCTTGGACGGAATTGGTGCGGTATCCCCAGGTAGTGTTTAAAGACGGCTACGGAATGCAACGCTTGGTACAAGAGCGTTTTAGCTTGCTCAACGCCCAACTCAAAACCGCGATGGAGTTAAATACCCTCGATGGCTTTCGCGGTGTCGTTCGTCAAGGGGAAATCATTGCTTTACTGCCCCAATCTGCCTTAATTAATGTAGAAAGCGATTTGAGCCTGGCAAAACGCCCTCTAGCACCCTGTCGCGATAGTTTAGAGGGTAATTCTTTAGCAAAAGTTCAGAGCCTAGCAACCCCCTTAACTCGTCAAGTCGTCTTAGCCACCACAAAAGATCGCTTAGAAATTCCCCTGATTCAAAGGTTTTGCGATTTGGTTGCAAAAAGTTGCAGTAACCCCACTGCACCTGTTTTAGCCAGTCCCTAGGAAAATAAAACTATTACAGAGTTGAAACCTTTACATAATTTAGAATTAAGCCTTTTTAGGGTCTGCAATAAAACCGCTAAAACCAAAGTTTGGAGACCATTTTTGAAGGGGCTTGCATCCCCACTCACCCCAATCCCTACTGCCCAAAAAACTGATAACTGAAAAAACATGAGCCATATTTTCCGAGATTTACTCAAAAAAGTCGGCAGTGGTACGCATACCTCCAAAGACTTGACTCGTAGCGAAGCCGAGCAAGCAACCCGCATGATGCTCCTCGAAGAAGCCACTCCCGCGCAAATTGGGGCGTTTATGATTGCTCACCGGATTAAGCGCCCGACTCCGCCCGAAATCGCTGGAATTTTGGATGCTTACGAAGCGTTAGGCCCTCGATTGCAGGTTTTCCCCCAAACAGCTTATCCTGTCACAGTGTTGGGGATTCCTTACGATGGGCGATCGCGTACTGCCCCCATTTCCCCGATTGTAGCGTTGATGTTGGCCGTGTCCCAAGTCCCAGTTATCCTCCACGGCGGTATCACCATGCCCACTAAATATGGTATGCCTTTGAATACGGTTTGGCAGGGTTTGGGCTGGGATTTTACGCAACTTTCTCAAGCCCAAATTGAAACCATTTTCGCGCAAACTCATTTTGGCTTTGTTTATCTCCCCACCCTGTTCCCCCAGGCGCACAATCTGGTGCAGTATCGCGACCAAATCGGCAAACGACCCCCCACCGCCACCGCCGAGTTAGTCTGGTCGCCTTATGCCGGGAAAGTGCATCTGGTCGCGGGTTATGTGCATCCCCCTACCGAAACTCGGTTTCACGAAGTATTCAGCTTGCGCGGGATGGAGAATTACACCCTAGTCAAAGGCTTAGAGGGCAGTTGCGACTTACCACGCGATCGCACTGCCCTCATTGCCGTCCATCGCTCCGAGAGTCACGAATTTGAGCATTTAAAGCTACATCCGAGGGATTATGGCTTTGCCGGGTCAGAAGTGCCGTTTACCACCCCAGAAGCTTATTTAGAGTTGTTACAGAGCGCGATCGCGAACCAACCCTCGGAGTTGCGCCAAGCGGCTATCTGGAACGGCGGCTTTTACCTTTGGCGTTGCGGTGTTTGTGTCGATCTGACTGCGGGTTTTGAGCAAGCTGAACTCTTACTCAGCAGTGGCAAAGTCCAAGCCAAAGTCCAAGAAATTCGCGAAGCCATTGAGCAGGAAAGCCCTTGATTGCTGGCTTTACCTTGAGGTAAAAGAGGGGAAATTGAGGAGGGCGATCGCGCTTTTGCTCTCTGATTCAGCTTAAAATTTAACTACTGCAAAACCCTGTTTGTCTGGATATGAAAACCCTAGAAGAAATTAAACAAATCCTGAAAGCCACAAAACCTTTACTCCAGCAACAGTATCGCGTTACAGAATTAGGGGTTTTTGGTTCTTATACTCAAAATCAACAAACACAAACAAGCGATGTTGATATCTTAATTGATTACGAACAAGCACCGACTTTATTTCAGTTAGTAGAATTGCGAGACTATCTAGCCGGAGTGATGGGGGTGAAGGTGGATGTAGTGACAAAAAATGGCTTGAAACCCCGGATTCGAGAACGAGTTTTATCAGAAGTTGTTTATGTATGACGGAACGTTCGCAATTAGAGGTTTTACAAGATATTCTAGACGCGATCGCCGATATCGAAACTTTTACAGCAGAGGTTGATTTTGCGGCATTTCAGCAAAATCGAGAAAAAGTTTTGGCAGTGGTGAAAGCCATTGAAATTCTTGGAGAAGCAGTCAAGAAAATTCCTGAAGATACCCGCAGTCGCTACCCGCAAATCCCTTGGCAAGCGATCGCAGGTATGAGAGGTGTGTTAGTACATGAATACTGGGGAATTGATTTGAAGGTAGTTTGGGCAACCGTTCAAGAAGGCATCCCACCCTTAAAAATTGTGATTCTGGAGATACAGGCAGAAACTCGATCTTAGCGATTTTTTCAGCAATATTCAGAACCCCGGATTCTTTAAGAAACCGGGGTTCTAATGCCCCAACCGCCGTGAAAAGGTTAATGCGATGGCGGTGGATGTAATTTCGCTGAGGTCAGAAGACGACGCAAGTTAACAACTCCAACTCGATTCAATTTTAGAGCGTCCACCGTTGCTCGACCGTGAGAAGTTTGACCAATCACCTCGGTAAAATCATCATTCCAGCTAAAATGTTCTGACCAAAGCTGCTGACGCGGATGGAAAAGGGCAACCTCTTGTTGAGTTTGGGAATCGTAATGGCTGGTTTTGGTATGTTTTCGACTATTACAACCAAAGCATGACCAAGCCAAGTTTTCTGCGGTTGTTTCTCCACCCGCTTGACGGGGTTTAATATGTTCTATCGTGAAACTGTCAGGAGAAAATTCTTCGGGGCATCGACAGTATTCACAAAAATAATTGGCTCTACTGGCAACTGTTCGCCTCAGCGTAACGGGTACTCGCCCGAACTCAGATGGCATGGAAGGACTGAGACTCTGATACAAATTGACGATTCAATGTCAGTAAGTCAATATTTTTGAGTCTTGCTAACGCCATGAGAGCCTCCAAGCGTTCTACTCGCCATTCTTCTAACCGATCTTCGTACTGAATTAATTCTTGATGTTCTACATCAGTTAGGTTGCCCCATTCACACTTTTCGCGCAACTCTTTTAATCGTTTTTGCTCATCAGGATGAAGACAACTTTGGATAATTCTAATTAAAGCCAATTCTTCAGAGTTAAACGTATCTTGATGAGTGGGTTCAGACAGAAATTCTAATAATTGAACAACAGCAGTTAAGCGTTCTGGAGATAACTGTTCAATCAGTGCGATCGCGTGTCTACGAATATCGGGGGTTGGAGTCATGGCAAGTTATCCTTGCTGGTATATGTTTTCATTTTATAGGATTGGAGAAGCGGCTCGATTGCAAGGGAAAGAGCGATCGCCCTCTCTCCTGGCAAACCCCAGCAAAACTTGGCGATTATGACTCTTTTAAGCTTGGAGAGGCTAAATGCGCCCAAAATACAGGCAAACAGGCTTTACAAATCGCTTCGATATGACGCTCGTCTGTGCCGCAGCAACCCCCCAGCACGTTTAAATTGGGCAGTTTCGCCTTTAAGTCGCGATATTGATTGCCCAATTCTACAGGATTGCCCTCGTCCAGGGTTTCTGACTCGTCGAGTTCGGCATGACTCAAGGTTGAAGCATTGGCTCGCAACCCTTGAATGCGCTCTAGCCAGGGTTCACCGGCGACGAGGGTAGTGGCGAAATGGCTGGGATGGGCGCAGTTAATCATATAATAAGCCGGGGCCCTGTTGGTGGTACTCTCCACTTGCGCGATCGCGTCTTTGAGGGATTGTCCTGTGGGCAGATTGCCGTCGGTTTCTACGGTAAATGAGATAACGACGGGCATATCTAACCTCTGTGCCGCTTGGGTAATCCCGATCGCTTCTTCGACATAATTCATCGTAATTGCTGTTACCAAGTCGGCATTAGCTTCTCGGAAAACGGCAATTTGCGGACGATGATACTCTGCTGCACTCTCAGTTGTCATGGCATTTGCTGGTACATAACCATCACCCCTCGGTCCAATGCAACCGCTAATTACGATTGGGCTGTTCTCGGTTTCGTATTCGGTGCGAATCTCATGCAATAGGGCGATCGCTTTACGGTTGGCCTCAGCTAGTTCTTTTTCGGAGTAATCAAGCTTGTTTCCCCAATCTGGGTTAGCTCTCCAGGTAGCACTTTCTAATACCAGTCCGGTTTGATACTGACAAGCCAAACGAGCATAAGTCTGAAAGTATTTTTTAAGAACTTGATAGCCGTCTTGATTGTTTAAAAGAGTGAAAGCAGCAAACTCCGGTAAATCGATTTCTTCAAGAAAGATGAGGGTGGTTTCAATCCCACCATCGCTGAGAAACAAATCAGTGGATAGTTGTGGTAAATTGTGTCGATATTGAGACATTTTGATTCTCCTTGACTTGAGATTTATCAAGCCAATTGACGTTGATAAATATTGCTTGCAAGGGTAACTTTTGCTCTGAAGAAAATGGCGAAAAAATTAACGGGGATGGCGCAACATGGGGAAAATTTCCGGCGACGATCCGGCTTGAATCGTACCGATAACCTCAAAGCCGTGACGTTGGTAAAAGGGAATATTGGCAGGATTAGAGGACTCTAAATAAGCAGGAACACGATCGCGATCGCATTGTTCTAGCACTGGACTCATCAAAGCCATACCATACCCTCGACGCTGTTGCATTGGCTCTACTCCCAGGAAAGTCAGATACCAACAACGGTCTTGAGGATGGTAGCCCTCCATCTGTTCAAATACAGCGAAAACATCTTCTTGGTCAGCTTCAGAAATGCTGGTCTGCATCAACTGTATAATTGCTTCCACATCGGGTTCAATTCCGGGGGGATACCAAAGTGCAGCACCCGTATAATCCTCTGTACAATAAACCGTATTGTGAGTAAAAGCTTTACCGCTAAATGCCTGAACAAATTGAGGAAAATAAGTGAGATAGCGGTAAGCATCAGCGTACAGCCAGCGATTTGCCGGGTCATTATGAAAAGCCAAAGTCAGACTTGCCATAATGTAGTTTTGTTCTGCGATCGCTGCTTTTTTAATCGCTGGAATTAGGCGATTCACCGCAGTTTTTTCGGTAACTGACATATATTTTTAAGCAAATAAAGGACTTAATTGGTCTTTCCACGATGCTTTCTCATGTTTTTGAAAGTTTAGCCGTTGCTTCGGTAAAATTTGAGAAACTAAACTGCTTTACGGCTACAATTTGTATCGTATTTATCAATACTAAACTTAAGATTCTGAAGCGATCGCGTTCTTAATGTTTATTTAATTAAACTGAGAAATTGAGTCAGGAAGATAGCCCAAAAGGGCGATTTAAGATTCTGACAAAATACTGAGACGCACCTTATCCCCTTCCTTCAACGTTTGACTGCTATTGACGACAAAGTAAACTGCTCAATCTACTATTAGATTGAGCAGTTTGCCTTCCACTTGCGATCGCAATGCCACTTCGACACTCGGTTTAGTTATCCCGACGTATGACTCTCGCGCGAAACGTTAAATCCACTTTTTTAGGCTGAAACCCTAATATAGTCTAGCGTTGAGCCTATTTTAGAGTAACCCCAAAGAGGCCAAGTTTCTGACATCTTTGGAGGGGCATTCATTCAACTCCCCCCCGATTGCCGACTGCCGCTTAATCGCTGTTAACTGAAAAGTCTACTGAGCCACAATTTCCGGGGCAAGTCCTTCTTGGTAATCTCCCAAATCGAACAAGAACGGAACAGCCGCCGAATCGCTACCTAAAACTAGGACATTCGGCATTTGTGCGCCGCCTTGTCGCCAAGCTTCAATCGCTTCTTTTTGCAGTACCAACTCACCCCCTTGGGCTTTCAGGGTTTCTGCGAGTAAGCGTTGGGCTTCGGCTTTACCTTTCGCTCGGTTTACGTCGGCTTGGGCTTGTTGTTCGGCTTCACGAGCAATATAAACGGCTCGTTGCGCTCGTTGTTCGGCGATTTGTTTTTCTTCTACTGCGCGGGCAAATTCTGGCGAGAAGGTCAAATCGACGACGCTTGTATCGAGGACAATAATGCCGTATTTTTCTAAACGGGCGTTGAGGGCGTTGTCAAAATCTTCCTTGAGTTCCGTCCGCTTGGTAATGGCTTCTTCTACAGTACGCCGGGCTGCTGCCACTTTAAAGGATTCTTGGGTTTGGGGGGCGATTACTTTGGAAACTACATTCTGTAATGTACCTTGTTCCCGGCGAATTTTTACCACTTGTACCGGATCGAGACGAAAGTTAATCGCAAAGCTGGCGGTTAAGTCTTGTAAGTCTTTGGTGGAACTTTGGGCAGGAACTTCAAATTTTTGTACCGTAACATCGTAGACATTGACGGCGGAAACGAGGGGCGGTTTGAAGTGTAATCCTTCTAAAAGTGCGCCATCGCGGGCTTTCCCCAAAATGCTCAGTACGCCAGCCTGTCCGGGATTGATGATGATAAAAGAGTTAAAGGCAACCAGGACTAATAAGGCGACAATAATGCCACCGATTAGGGGTTGTAAGTTTTGTGATTCTGGACTTCTCAAGTCTCTCTCTCCAAGATTGCGTTCTGCATTGGCTCTTTCTATCTTATCGGGTTCGCGATCGCCCTTGGATTTTTGAGAAATGGGGAAATTTAGTGGTGGCTTGAGTTAGGCTTTCCGTATGTTTGAAACTGTTGATTTCTCCTTGTGTAGTTATGAAAGATAAGCTCAAACATCACCTGAATCAACCCTTGGTGACAACAGTCGCAGAAGCCCGACAAATTCAAGAAGAATTGCGATCGCGAGTTATTACCACAGACAGTTTTGAAACGGTGAATTATGTTGCGGGAGTGGATGTGGGTTTTAAGGACAACTACAAAATTACCCAAGCTGCTGTGGCGGTTTTGAGCTACCCGGACTTAAATCGCGTTGAGAGCGCGATCGCGACCATTCCGACCACTTTTCCCTATATCCCCGGTTTCCTGTCCTTCCGCGAGATTCCAGCACTCTTAGCCGCCCTCGACAAACTCGATACCATCCCCAATTTAATCCTCTGCGATGGTCAGGGAATTGCTCACCCGCGACGGCTGGGCATTGCGGCGCATTTGGGCGTTATCTTGGATATGCCGACGATTGGGGTAGCAAAATCGCGCTTGATTGGCGAACATGATGAGTTAGGGACACAGAAGGGGGATTGGCAACCGCTACGCGATCAAGATGAGATAATTGGGGCGGTGTTGCGATCGCGCGATAATGTCAAACCCCTCTACATCTCTGTGGGTCACAAAATTAGCTTACCCACTGCTCTTCAATATGTTATGGGTTGCTTGACAAAATACCGCTTACCGGAGACAACTCGCTGGTCGGATGCGTTGGCTTCAGATCGGGTCTAGATTAGTTGTTGGTTGTTAGTTGTTGGTTGTTAGTTGTTGGTTGTTGATTGTTAGTGATTCGTCACAATCTGATAACTGATTACTGAAAATCCCCCCCGACTGCCGACTGCCCAAAAACCAATCCCTACTGCCCCTTAATCGCTGATGACTGAAAATCCTGCTTGGCAACAAAATCTTATCAAACTGTACTGCCTCAAAGGACTGTCATTTGCTTGGTTTCCTATTCCTACCATCATGCTGTTTTACCAAGCCAACGGCTTATCAATAGAAGATGGCTTACTCCTAAAAACCATTCTCTCTGCATCTTTGTTTGTCTTTGAAATTCCCTCCGGTTATTTTGCCGATCGCCTCGGACGCAAAGTATCTTTAATTGTGGGGGGAGGAATCTGGACAATTGCCGTGACGCTGTACTGTTTTGGGGGGAGTTTTACCGCCTTTGCCGTCGCCGAAATTTTAACCGGATTTGCGGGTAGTTTGATTTCTGGGGCAGATACCGCCCTGGGTTTCGACAGTTTGGTGCAATTGGGACAAGAAGCTCATTATCGCCAGTTTGAGGGGCGTTTGGGGGCAGTTGCCGGGATTACTGAGGCAGTATGTGGCATCATCGGGGCAATGGCGGCGGCAGTTAACTTAGTGTATCCCTTTATCTTGCAGGTGATCGCGCTCTTTTTCTATTTTCTCATTACCACCACTTTAGTTGAACCCCCCCGTCAAATTGTAGTAGGACAACAATGGCAAAAGTTAGGCGAAATCCTGCAACTTGCCCTCATTCGCCACAAAGCCATTCAAGCCCTCATTATCTTTATGGCAATTTGTACCAATGTTACCTTTTTGATGGTGTGGTTATCTCAAGAATATCTTGCCCGTGTTGACTTTCCTACTGCCAGTTTTGGCATTGCTTGGGCGTTTTTTCATGGTGTCATGAGTTTAGTTTCTTTGGGGGCAGCATCTTGGGAAAATCGTCTGGGGCGTAAAGCTGCTTTCTTGACTATTGTTTTAATTTTAGGCTTGGCGTATCTTGGTTTGGGTTTAACTCAAGCACAGTGGGGCATTCTCTGGATTGCGGCAGTTTACGGCGGACGCGGGCTAAAAATGCCGTTGATTTTAAATGCGCTGAATAGTTATGTGGGTTCAGATATCCGGGCTACAGTGCTTTCGATTAATAGTTTTGTTTTTCGTTTGGGCTTTGTGGGAGTGGGAACAACGGCAGGATGGTTAACCCAGTCGTTGGGATTGCAACAAACATTTTTGATTTTCGGTGGCTTGGTTTTAGGGTTGGGAAGCTGGAGTTGGTGGCGACTTCAGCGTGTCGGCGTGTTTGCTGTCGAAGTTTAGGATAAATCAAAGTTAGCTTTCTGAAGAATTGCCCTCTTGAGCTTGCGGCGGTAGCAAAGCTTGAAAATCTGCCAAAGTCGCTACTGTAATTGCTTGTCGTAGTAGTCCTTTTAACACTTCCAAATCCTCAATTTGGTTGACTGCTTCTGCGATCGCCTCGGGAACTTCCTCAAAACGCACCTGAAGCACCTCTAGCACACTCTCGCGGGAATTTAATAATGCTCCACGGGATTCTCCACGGGCAAGGGCAAAGCGTTCAATACTGGTAACATAAGGCATACGATTTTTCTCCTCGAAGCGTTGGATTTCTTGTCGAAAATTGGTTTGTTGGTGTTCGGGTAGCGCCATGATCCAGTCAATTAAGCGGAATAATTCTAGGATATCTTGTCGGCCTAAACCGCGTCGATATAATCCTTTGATCAAGTTGAGTTTGGCTTGATAGCGTTGTTGGGGATTTGCCCTTGTTTTTTGGGTTTCCAGATGAGCGGCGATAATGGGGGCAAAGACGTTTTGATTTTGGGATAAAGTTTCGGGGTCGTAATCTAACAGTTTGACGGTGGGAAACTCTAGGGAAACGCGACATCCCCAGAGGTCATAACTGAATTGTTGGGGTCGCCAAGAGGCTTGTTCGTCGGCTAAGATGGCGAGACTGACGACAGGACGGCGATAACGGTCGAAAATGCGGTTATTGTAAACGTACATCCGTTCGGCAAATTGGCTTTGGGGTTGGCTTTGGATTTCGATGTGTATGAGAATCCAGGTTTCCTGACCGTCGTTGCGCCAAACTTTGACGAGTTTATCGGCTTCGCGAAAACCGATTTCGGCTTCTCGGACGATTTGTTGCAGTTCGGTGTCGAGAAATTCGTAGCCTCTTTCCCAGTTGATATTGTCGTGGATGAGGGGGAAAAGGAAGGCGATGAAGGGTTGAAAATATAAAGCTAGGGCTTCTTTCCAGGGGTTATCGTAGTCGGCTTTGGGTGGATTCATGCCGCGCTAATGAGTGTGTAACGTCAGTTGGGTATAATACAGTGTACAGTTTGATCGGATTTCTTTGGATCAATGCTAATGTCAGTCTTGATAGATTATTAACTCGCTGCAATCAATTTATTACTGATTGATGTGAGAGTATTAGCTCAAATATGGGAACATTATAGTTACGAGTAATCAAAAGGAGCATTTGACTGTGATTCAATTAGTTGTAGGCTGGGTCAAAGATTTTTTAAACTTTTCAGACTTTCACCAAAAAGAGACTATTAAAGTTTCCAAATCTGAAGCTGGCTATATTTTTGAACATGAGGAGTTAAAGCGATTAATGGATCGGCTCAAGAATTTTGAAACAGTAGAGTTTACAGATGTTTCTGGAACACGTTTAACACCAGAAAGTATAAAGGAACGGTTTGGTCCGGATGGAGGAATTGATTGCATTATACGCATTGTCGCTCCCACAGAAAGAGGAGCTAGCAATGTTGCAACACGCATTCGTAACATTCTTATTCGTGGAGATTATTAATATAATGGCTGCTAAAACAATCGCCTTGGAATTTAAAAATAGACGCTTAACTCGGCCTATGTTAGACCAAATTGTAGGAGCGCAAAGTCGTGTAAGACCTAAACCAACTGAGCTTATTGTTCGATGCAAGAGTGCTACAAAAACTGCCTACGAAGCAGTTGATTCAAATTCTTATGATATAAAAGTAACGATAGTTCCCAACCAGCTATGACATACTTTCTCAATTTTGCTTTGGATTTAAAACTAGATCAGGATGAGTCGCGTATCGTATATAATCCTGAACAATTTACAGGTTCAGCAGTTTCAGTATCAGTCCCTGAAATAGTCAAATTAGTCAAAAATTTTCTCGAAAATTTTCAAGAAAAACCTATTGTGAACGAAAGTCCAAAAGCGCATTTAGCTACAGTAGAAGACAAAGCTTATATTCTTAGCGTAAAACACTTAGACAAACAGGTTTTGACGCAAATAAAAAAAGATATAATTAAATATTTACAAGAGACTTCAAGTATATCAGAAGATAATATA
>JAWQFT010000125.1:0-15411 GCA_035968055.1 Jaaginema sp. PMC 1080.18
ATTTAATATAAATGTAAGAAGTCATCTTTTTTCTTGAATAGTATGAGCCTTTTTTCTTGGATTCCCAAACCGCCTCCCCTCAAACCCCGTTCTGAACCCTACGAATTGAAAGAGAGATTAGACTGGGGAAAACCTGCCCTCACCATCATTGATACGCGCCCTTTAAAAGACTATAATTGCGAACGCATTACCGGAGCAGTTTCGTTTCCGGGAATGGAACTCACTCAGCCAGCTTTGCTAACGTTAGAACTGACCCGTGATATTTATATTTACGACGAAACCGACGAGCAAACTGCTATTATTGCGGCTAAACTCCGAGAAGCAGGCTATCAAAATGTTTCAGAATTAATTGGTGGGGCAGAAGCCTGGAAAGCCATGGGCTATCCTACCGAAAAGATACCGATTCAAGCTGCTTAAAGTGCTATTTTATCGTGGGATTTTCTGGAAAAAATATCTGAATCAGCATAGTTATATGTCAAAATGAGAGTTGTGCTTGTTTTAACTCACTTTGATGTCTAATTCTGCTGATATTTATAGCGTTCAAGAACCTATCCGCCAAGCCTCTCCAGAAATTCGTCAAATTATCGAACGGGTTTTGCAATTGGAGAAAGAAAAACTTTATCAACGGACTCCTCGAAATATTAATGATGATGTACTAACTATTGTTAAAGACGTGGTGCAATGAAGTTAATTTCTTTGCGACTGCGAAACTTTCGGCAATTTTACGGTACGACTCCAGAGATTTATTTTGCTGCTGGGGAACGCAATACCACGGTTATTTATGGTAACAATGGTGCGGGAAAAACGACGCTGTTAAATAGTTTTACCTGGGTACTATACGAACGTTTTACCGCCGCTTTTGCCAAGCCAGAAATGCTGATTAATAAGCGGGCACTTTATGAGGTAGATACTGGTACTGCCGTCGATTGTTGGGTTGAGTTGTGTTTTGAGCGAGATAGCAAACAGTATCGCCTCAAACGTCAGTGTTTTGCTCATCGCGATCCTGACAAACGCATACAATACAGTCAATCAAAGTTTTTTATGCAACTCGCGGGAGATGATGGTTTATGGTATCTTCCCACTCAACAACCTACGGATATTATCCAAGGGATTTTGCCGGAAAGTTTACATCAATATTTCTTTTTTGATGGGGAAAGAATTGAGCATATTTTCCGCTATAGCGATCGCACCAGTACCATTGCTGAAGATACGAAAGAGTTACTGGGAGTGAAGGTGTTAGACCGAGCCATTGAGCATTTAAAGAAAGCGAAGAGAACGCTGCAAAATGAGTTAAAAGGCTTGGGCAATACTCAAACTCAAAAACTGATTCGCGAACAAACTAAACTAGAAGGCGAAAGCGATCGCCTTACGGAGCGTCAAGAGGAAGTAAAAACCGCGATCGCGCATCAAGAAAACCTTAAGCAAACTCTAAATCAGCATTGGTTAGAGTTAGGAGGAGCGCCAGATTTACAACAACTTAAAGAGCAATTGGAAACAAAAGAAGTGAGCGATCGCGAAGCTTTATTAATGACTAAAGCGAGTTTAAAACAGTTGTTATCCAGTCGTGCTTATACAGTTTTTATGCCATCTCTTATCGTTCAGTTTAAAAATTTAGTAACGGAATTGCGATCGGAAGGGGTATTACCAACGGGAGTAAAAAAACAGTTTATCCAAGACTTACTCACTCGCCAAACTTGCCTTTGTGGTACTATTTTGCAACCGGAAACTTTAGCTTATCAGCAAGTTCAAAGTTGGTTAGAAAAAGCGGGATTTGCTGACATTGAAGAAGCGGTGATTCGTACCGAAACGCAAGTAGGAGAAGTCGAACAACGTTTAGAGGATTTCTGGCAAGAAAGCGATCGCCTTTCGGCTAATTTACAACAGCAACGCGAAAACTTGGCAATTTTAGAAAATCAACTCGACGATCTGCGACAAAAGTTACGCACCTATCCCGATACGGACATTCAACACCTCCAAAAACAGATAGATGAGGTGGAAGTTCAAATTCGTCAGTTAACCCTAGAACAAGGGGCAAATCAGCAACAAATTGCCCAAATACAAAAGGCGATCGCAGTGCAAAATAAACAGATTAGCAAGCACCAACAAAAAGAAGCCCAACAGGAATTGATTCAGCGTCAAATTACTGCCACAGAAGGGGCTATTATTTGTTTGCGAGAAGTACGCGATCGCTTAGAAACGCAATTTCGCTATTCCCTCGAACAGCGAGTCCAAGAAATTTTTAGTTCAATTTCTTTTACACCTTATCTTCCCCGCTTAAATGCCGATTATGAACTGAGTTTAGTGGAAAATACGTCGGGAATTGCTTTTCCGGTGGCTGCTTCTACAGGAGAAAACCAAATCCTCAGTTTATCGTTCATTGGCGGTATTATCGACCGAGTGCGGCAGTGGAGTCAACGCAATACCCTGATGGGGCCTGACAGTAGCACATTTCCGGTGGTGATGGACTCTCCCTTTGGCAGTTTAGATGAAATTTATCGCCGTCAAGTGGCTCACTACATCCCCCAGTTAGCCAACCAGTTGGTTATGCTGGTAACGAAGACTCAATGGCGAGGGGAAGTAGCCACGGAAGTACAGCAATCTATTGGCAAAGAGTACGTTTTGGTGTACAATTCCCCCAAATCTGATTGTGAAGTGGATTCCCTTCAGATTGGCGATCGCTTTTACCCTTTAGTGCAACCCAGTCAAGACGAATTTGAGTATACAGAAATTCTCGAAATCGCTGAAAAACTATAGAGTCAGCCAATCGCTCGAGTACGGCAGAGTTTTGCCCAAACTCGCAAGCTGACTTAAAGGCTAACTCTAAGTTTTGCTAATCTCTATTTAGGGGGTGGGTTGTTGGAATTAACGAGAACGCTTTTTCCGTCGTCGGGCGATCGCTTTGCGCTTTTTCTTCTCAATAGGAGTTTCAAAGTGACGTAGGCGTTTCATATCGGCAAAAATGCCCGCTTTGGACACTTGACGACGAAAGCGACGTAATGCTGATTCAATATTTTCGTTTTCTCCAACAATCACTTGTGTCATTCGGTATCATTCCTCCTTACTTTTTTTGACAATGGGATAGATAGTAATTGTTTGTTGTCCTTACCTTTTTTTTGAAAATCTACGAAATTAGCGTCTAATGTAGATTCATCAGTAATCACTCCACCGTAACAAGAAGTGAGGAGCTTATCCAGAGTAACCTACATTGACGCTTATACCAAGTCTTGGCTCTAAAACCCTTGACTCGTATCGATCGGGGGTGGGATTTTAGCCTCGTCTGTTGTTACGATTTTCGCGGGGACGAGCTTTATTTACTTTGAGCTTGCGACCCATCCACTCTGCACCATCGAGTTTATCAATCGCATCTGCTTCTGCGGCTTCTTCGGACATCTCAACAAAACCGAAACCCCGAGGACGACCTGTTTCGCGATCGACAGGAAGATGAACTCGCATAACAGTACCGTAATCGGCAAAAACCTCGTTAAGCTGTTCTTCGGTAACTTCGTAGTCAAGGTTGCCCACATAAACTGACATAATTATTTTCCGGACTCCAGTGAAATCAAAAACAAATGAAGGGTAAGCGATCGAGATTCGGAGAGGCGCTTGCTGAAAAAAAATGTAGACAAACTTTGTGATACCCGATAATCTAAATGCTCGTTTCGTATTTTAGCACAGAACTCCGATGATGTAATCTTAAAATAAACTTTAATTCCCACCTTATCAAGAATCGACGATAAAAGTTCTGACTCGTTTGGGGATGATTGTTTTGAAAAGCATTTTTGAGCGTTAATGCAGTTACGTTATCGCCAAAATTACTCTAAGTTTCTTCCCACCAAGCTCGCATTTTTCCGGGATTCATTAAACCGTAAGGATCGACGGCTTTTTTAAAGTTTAATTGGGCAATATCAACGGTTTTCCGTCCCCCATCTTCAAGGATATAAGTATGGGGGTTCGCGATCGCAATATCCTGGGATTCATGGTAGTCAATAATTTCCTGCAAGCGTTCTGCGGTGCTGAATTTAACCAACTGCAAGCCCGCAGGAATCGCTCTACCTCCCCCTCGCAAAAATTCTAAATGAATTGTTACTTCATCCCCAAAATGTTGATACATTTGCTCAACTTTTTCGAGAGTGAAATAAAAGGTTTGTAAATAAGTCAAATTAGCATCCACCGCACGAGCGTGCAATGTGGTATGATTCCAAGTATACTCAGCTAATATTAGCCCTTTTTGTGCCTCGGCGCTGTTTTTATGGTAAGTTATCTCGCCATTGTACTCTTTTACTAAATCCTGCAAAGCCTCAACGCTACTTTGAGACACCATCACCAAGGCACAGGATTTGCCAGAGGGCAGGTAATCTTGCAAGGCAGTAAAGTAGGAAGGGATGGGTGCAGCCTGAACGCTGACTAGCTTTTTGCTAATGCCATCAGCATCGCTAAGGGCTTGACCAAAACGGGCAGCACTGAGAAAATCATCAAAGACCGCGATCTGCTCTGTCCAAGGCTGAACGGGAGCAAGGGCAATTTCAAGTTGGATAATAATCCCATTTGTGCCGTAAGCGTGGGTAACTTGCTGGACTGCATCAGAGCGTAGTTCGAGGATACGGGGTTCGTCTTCGAGGGTAACCACTTTTGCCGCTAAAACATTCCCCGGATCGCGCAGTTGTCCGTAGGTAATCGAACCAATACCACCGCTTCCTCCCCCAATAAAACCGCCAATCGTCGCAGTACGATAAGTTGAGGGATACATTCGCAACTCCCAACCTTGAGGACGAGCTTGTTTGTCAAATGCGGCCATTTTTACCCCAGGTTCGACACAAGCTACCCCATTTTCAATCCAGTGGATTTGGTTCATACGAGTAGTATCGAGGATTATCCCTCCTTCAAGGGGGATACATTGACCGTAGTTACCCGTTCCCGCTCCCCGAATTGTCAGGGGAAGGCGATATTTGACGCAAACGCGAGCAATTTGTAAAACTTCAGCTTCGGTCGTCGGACGAACCACAATCTCTCCTCGTTTATCAGCCAGTTGGCTTTGCAAAATCGGGCTGAAATGGTAATAATCAAGAGATAATTTGGCAATTTGAGCCGGATCGGTAATCAGATCGAGATTAGCTAAATCTTGTTGAATTTGCTCCCAGTTTCGCGATCGCGCAGCAGTCATAGCAGAGTTGAGATAATGGCATTAGTTGCGATCGTACCTCAATCTTAGAGAGGTTAATCGGGAGTTGTCGCAAAAAACTGCAACAAGTCATCTAATACTAAATTAGCGGCGATCGCCCCTTCTCCACCAATCCAATACTCAAAGTTGACAAAATAGACGCGATCGCTTTGTACAGCTTTGAGGTTCTGCCAAAGGGGATTTTGGGTAAACTGACGATAAAGGCGCGATCGCGGATCGCTACGGGCAATAAAGATAATCTCGGCATCGGCTTTGGGGATGGTTTCGAGAGAAATCACTTCTTTGAGACGATTTTGATTTTGAGCCGCAGGGGGTTTTAGTCCCGCATCTTGCATAATTTGGCGAATATGGGACTGATTTTCATACAACCTAACCTGGCTGGGCAGAAAGCGGGCGATCGTGACTTGTGGCGGTTTTTCCCCTAGACTTGCTTGCAATTGGACAATTTTGCGATCGTAATCTTGAATAATTTGCCGCACCACCACTTCTTGATTCAGCGCCATACCATACCCCCTCAAATTCTCCTGCCAGCGCAGCTTCAAAGGGTCATACAGCACTGTTGGCGCTATTTTAGACAAAATTGGATAAATTGTTTGGTGTTCCCCCTGATTTCCTAAAATAAGATCGGGTTTGAGTTGAATCATTTTTTCCAAACTAGGTTGATTCACATCCCCTAAATATTCAATTCCCTCCACTTGTTCGGCAGACAAAAAACCGGGGAAATCCCCAACGTTACCTGATGCTACCCAAGGTGCAGCCCCGACAGGTTTAATTCCTACAGCCAAAGCCGTTTCAAGTGCGGCATTTCCCAGAGTAATAATGCGCTGGGGATGATTCGGGACGAGGGTTTCTCCGAGGTTGTGATGTATAACATGAGCTTGGGTTTCATCCAGAGGTGCAGACAGATTCAATGGCTGACAAGCACTCAAAAAAAGAGCGACTCCCAGAGTTAAAAGGCACGAGAAATAACGCTTTTTTAGAACTAATTTGCAGTACGAAAAGTGCCAACTTTTTCTAGTTTCAAACAATAAGATAAAATCCGCAAAAACAACCATTTGTCTAGAACCCCGATTTCTGACTTTCTTTCTGGGGGGTGGCACTCCTCATAAGATGCTGAATAACTCGCGCGCGAAACGTTAAAATCCAACTTTATGAGGCTGAAACCTCGATTTATTCTAGCGTTAAGCTATCTATGAACTACTACCACCTGCCCTAACGGGACGAGGTGGTAGTTTCTAGCTTCACAGGGTACTGCATTGCCTTGGTCTTTCGTCCTCGGTCTTGTCTTACACTCCCTCCACTAGCAGAAACGGCTGAACCATCCGCCTTTAGCATATCGAGTTTATAACTCAAGAAATTGACAAATATTCCCCATCCACAATCAGATATCGCTTTAGCTAATTTGTGGTTGCGAGGGCGAGGTGGGAGAGTTTTGCCCCAAACCCCACTTTGTTAAAGTCTACGGTAAAGCCAAAGTTTCTGACTCTCTGGCAAAGAGGTGAGAATCAAGCTATTTTCCCTATCCCCCAACCCTTATCCCCTACTTAGGCGCTGATAACTGAAAAGTGCTATCCTAGAAAAGTTGTATTTTTAAACCGCACATTCAGGCATTCGGGTGTTTCTGATCGCTCAAGAAATCCAGACCTGGATGGAGGCTAAACCCGATTAGGAGCAAAAAAATATGCCAGTTGTTTCCCTAGCAAACCTGCTAGAGTCTGGGGTTCACTTTGGTCACCAGACCCGCCGTTGGAATCCTAAAATGGATCCCTACATCTACACCTCCCGTAATGGCGTTCACATCATTGACTTGGTGCAAACCGCCCAATACATGGAGGAAGCTTATGACTATATGCGGACTGCCGCCGAACAAGGCAAACGCTTTTTGTTCATCGGTACGAAACGCCAAGCCGCCGGAATTATCGCCCAAGAAGCCGCTCGTTGCGGTGCTTACTACATCAACCAACGCTGGTTGGGGGGAATGCTCACCAACTGGGAAACCATTAAAACCCGCGTCGATCGCCTCAAAGAACTCGAACAACTCGAAGCCAATGGTAGCATTGACCGCCGTCCCAAAAAAGAAGCTTCTGTGTTGCGTCGAGAACTCGGCAAGTTACAGAAATACTTAGGCGGGATTAAAGGAATGCGTCGTCCCCCCGATATCGCCATTATTGTGGATTTGCGTCGGGAATATAACGCCATTCTCGAATGCCAAAAACTCGGAATTCCGATCGCGTCTTTACTCGATACCAACTGCGATCCCGATGTTGTCGATATTCCCATTCCCGCCAATGATGACGCAATTCGCTCGATTAAATTGATTATTGGCAAACTGGCCGATGCGATTTACGAAGGTCGTCACGGTCAAGGAGATATGGAAGAAATCGAAGACTACGGCGAATTTGAAGAAGCTATCGATGAAGAAGACTTCGACGAAGAAGACGAAGACTTTGACAGCGAGGAAGACGAAGACGAAGACGACAACGAATAAAATAGTCAGCAGATAACCCAAATTTAGATTTGAGTCATGGCAAAAGGCAAGAAGCAGGATAAGAAAAAAGAACCCAAGAGTACGAAGGCTGCAACAGCAGAAACTTCGACTCCAGCAACGCCAGCAGAAACTTCAACTCCAGCAACACCAGTAGAAACTCCCAAAGTAAGTGTCTCGGCGAAAACCGTGAAAGAACTGCGGGAAAAAACTGGCGCGGGGATGATGGATTGCAAAAAAGCGTTGAGCGAAACAAATGGCGATATGGAAAAAGCCATTGAGTGGTTGCGTCAAAAAGGAATTGCCTCGGCTGATAAAAAAGCCAATCGGGTGGCCGCAGAAGGCTTAGTAGATAGCTACATTCACACGGGAGGTCGTGTGGGAGTGTTGGTGGAGGTTAACTGCGAAACTGACTTTGTAGCCCGTCGCGAGGAGTTCAAAAACTTAGTGCGCGATATTGCTATGCAGATTGCAGCTTGTCCGAATGTGGAGTATGTATCTACAGAGGATGTCCCCCAATCTTTTGTGGCCAAAGAAAAAGAGATTGAAATGGGTCGCGACGACTTGGGCAATAAACCGGATAATATCAAAGAAAAAATTATCCAAGGGCGTATTGACAAGCGTTTGAAAGAAATGGCTTTGTTGGATCAGGCTTACATTAAAGATCAAAGTATTAATGTCAGTGAGTTGATCAAACAAACGGTGGCTCAACTGGGTGAAAATATCCAAGTGCGTCGTTTCAGTCGCTTTACCCTAGGGGAAGGGATTGAAAAAGAAGAGACTAACTTTGCTGATGAAGTAGCAGCCCAAATGAACAAACAATAAATAGGTTAAAAAGCTGGCTTGGGAAAGTGTTTTGTTTCTCAATGCCAGCTTTTTGTTTTAAGAATATTGGCGTTGGGATATCAGTACGACCACAAAGCATGAGAACTGGGTTATGGTAAGGTCGATTCAAAAAATCGAGCAAGAATTGGAGGCGATCGCGACTCGTGCAGCTTCTCTAAACGACCAGTTGCGTCAAGCTTATCTCCAATATTTAACGCGGTTGGGTCATGGGGTACAAAAACAACTGGTATTAGCGAGTTACCAAATTTGTACTCAGTCTTATCCCGAAGCGTTTTTGGCGTTATCCTTGAGTCAGCGCGAGTCCCTACAACAGAGTTTGCGTCAATTGGGCGATCGCGCTCATCAAGAATTGCCACAACTTTTAGACATTCCCCCTTCACCCCCTCAAGCATCAGATGCGCCTCCCAAAACCCGGAAGGTAGCTTATACAAAAGTTTTAGAAATTCCCCCAGAAGCCTTAGAAGCCCTAGCCGCCGCTTCAGAATCGGAAGATGATGAAATTCCCCCCGAAGCTTTGGAATCCATGGCCGCTGCCTTAGAATCGGCAACAGAAGACTTTTCCCCTCCCGACCTCGATCCGCGATCGCCTTTGAGTTTACTAAGTTGGTATAAGTTTCTCAACCGACAAATCAACTTACAGTTACAAACTATATCGATGGAGGCCAACGAGCAACTCCACGAATTTGGGATTTTACCGTCAGAATTACCCGCCAAATTGTTAGAAATGGCGTTGCAAGCGGAAGATTCCTTAATTGGTAATAATCAAGGCGCTAATTTATTAAATTTAGTCGTTGAAGCCGAACGGGAAGAAGAGCATCGCGAAAATACTGTGATGCACGTTGCGGCAATTCGCTTGCGTTTGAGCGAAATTGAATTTGCCGACTCCCAGTTAAGTGCAGAGCGCAACCGAGTGCGCCAATTGTTGCGAGAAATCAAGCAACTGAGTAAAAATCAGCAAAAATGCCAACGGGACTGGGCGATCGCCAAAGCAGAGGCAGCCTGGCGCTCTAGTTGGCACGAGTGAGTCAAAAAGCGGGTCTCCCAACAAATTAGCTAAAATAAGATTGGATATTATCAACAAAGTAGCTATGAAAGATGAGCGTGTTGTCGTTTCTTACGCACTGTGGCTCGGTGCTTTTATGGGATTAGGTGGCTTGCATCGCTTGTACAACGGTAAAATTGGCTCAGGACTGTTGTGGTTATTTACTTTGGGTCTTTTTGGAGTCGGTCAGTTTGTAGACTTGTTTCTGATTCCTAATATGAGCGAAGAATACGAAATGAAACTGCGTCTGAAAATGGGCGTAAACCCAGCCGGGCTTCCTCTCAATACCTCAGCTTATGCCCCGACGCAAGTTGTCCCTGCCCCCCCTTCAGAAAAGTTAATGCTCAGAATTCTCAAAGCGGCTAACGAGCGCGGCGGTCAAATTTCTTTAACTCAAGCTGTAATGGATACAGGAGCAGATTTTGAAGAAGTTGAAGAAATCCTTAAGGATATGGTTAAAAAAGGCCATGCTCATGTAGACAACCATCTGACAAAAGGAACTATCATTTACGAGTTTCCCGAACTGTAACTTCAACCCTTCTGTTCGCGCAAAATAGCCCAAGATCGCAGAAATACGGTGTTCAAGAAGGATTTTTCTGGAGGTCTGGGTTAATTGTTTTGTAAATAATTGCATCAAAAATGGAGTAAAGACTCGAATTTTTGTGAACTTTTTGTATTACTTGACCGCGATCGCCTAAGAATGAAGATACGCTGAATCCAAGTCACTTTTCACAAAGCTTATGCGTGTTTTTCATCGGCCTTCTCATGGCGACACTTCTACAGAGGAAGACACTCGCACTCGCATCCTCAAAGCCGCATTAAAACTCTTTGCGCGTCAAGGCTACGATGCCACAACAACAAAAGATTTGGCAATGGCGGCGGGTGTAGCTGAAGGAACGCTTTTTCGTCACTTTACCAATAAAAAAGCGATTTTGGTTGAAGTTGCCACGAAGGGCTGGGTTGAAATTCTGACGGATTTGCTCACGGAATTGAGCGAGATGGGCAGTTATAAAGCGGTTGCTCAAGTGATGCGACGGCGAATGTTTCGGATGCAAGAAAGCAGCGATTTGATGCGGGTTTGTTTTATGGAAGCGCAATTTCATCCAGAGTTACGCGATCGCATTCAATCGGAAGTAATTGGGAAAATGACCGATGTAGCTGAAGCTTTCTTTCAAACTGCGATGGATCGCGGTATTTATCGCCGGACGAATCCTAAAATTGTCGCTCAAGTTTTCTTAGGAATGTTTGCGATCGCGGGTTTTTCTGACCAAACTATCGTCGAACCCAACGCTTCGGCTCAAGATTTACGGGAAATGGCCGAAGGAATTGCCGATATTTTTCTCCACGGAGTTCTAGCCCCAGATGCCTAAATATCCAGAGGATCGGTACGAATACTGTGTTTTTCTAAAATTTGACCTTGCTCGTTGAATTTAATCCCGGTGAGTTTGCGCTTCAAAAATACGCCCGTGTCGATATACCAAACATGGCTATCGGGATTGTAGCGGGGACAACCTCCCGGCATGGGAGTATGGCCGACGACTTGCAGTTTACCAATGTTTTTGAGGGGGCTGCGCGTCCACAAAACGCCGTTTTGATTGTTGGGGTCAAAAGCTTTATCCGTAGCAGTAGCAATACCCGCGTGGGTCAGACAGAGAGCTTCAGTTTCCCAAACAAGAGGCAGTTGTTGCAACCATTCGCTAACTTCGGCTAACTCTAAATGATGGCGTTGCAAACTAGCAATGGTTTTTTTACGGCTTTTCAAAGGCCAATCGCGATCGCAACCCGAAGCGACAAAGTTGATGAATTTTTGCTCGTGATTGCCCCGCAAGACAATCGCGCGATCGCACCACTTTTCCTGTAATTCTTGAATATATAAAATAGTTTCCGCAATAAAGTTGCCCCGATTGATCAAGTCTCCGAGTTGTACTAAAACCTCCGTTTCCGGTTGCCAATGCCGATCGAGGAGAGTTTGAAAAGTTTTGAGACAACCGTGGACATCGCCCACTACAAACACATTCATGAAAACTTGATTTGTCGCTTTAAATTTTTGCTCGTCGCCTAGCTTGGGCAGATTGTTGCGATTTAATCCCAATATAACGGGTTTAGGGCGAACTCACCAGATGGGGCAGTGGTAGCAGAAATTTAGATTGCGACGAATCACCCCAAATTAAATAGGCAGGGTCGAAACCCCACCTCATAATTTCAGTTTAATCGACCGAAGACGATAAAGCTAACTCCGCGATCGCGTAATCGGGAATGCAATTATCCTGCATAAAAGTACGATAATATTCCATCTGGCGATCGCAATCGGCTTGCGTCCAACCGCAATAGCGCTTGAGGATATCGGTAATCGGATCGAGGGCATCAAAGCCATAATTGGCGTGCATCGCGATGCTGGTACGACGGCGGGTAATATCCACCAACGTCACCGCATATTCAGACTGCACTGCATAAACAATTTGCGCCTTGATATCCGGTAAACCGGGAATAATAATTTCGGCTAAATCCGGCTCAGAATCCGTCAATGCCAAGATATCCAGGGCTTTCGCACCATACACTTCAAACAAGTGATGAACCGTGGTTAAAGGCACTTGGGGACAATAATCCGCGATCGCCTCCTCGATGCGCGGATCGTCGGGCAAAATCGCGCCGGGTAAGGGGGCTTGTTCGGTTTTGCACGGCGGCGCTGTCTTTTTCATCTTCTTATACGCCTTTTCTACCATTTCCTCGCCGACTTGACGATAAGTGGTAATTTTACCGCCGATTAAGGAAATCAAGTTTTTCGCGCCGTCGGGAGTATGGTCGAAGAGGATATGGTTACGAGTGACGCTACCTGCTTTATTTTTATCGGTGTAGGGTAAAGGCCGTACCCCAGAATAAGTGAACTTCACATCAGCCCTGGACAGTTTCGCTGTAGGAATCACTAAGTTGGTTTCCCGCAGCAGATAATCAATCTCATCATTGCTGGCTTTGATTTTATCGAGGTCGCTATCGTAGAAGATATCCGTCGTCCCGATCAAGTACATCCCCAACCAAGGCACAATAAAGAAAGGTCTGCCGTCGGATTTGGCTTCAACGTAGAGACTGGTGGGCGGCGCACCGGGAAAGGGGTCTACAATAATGTGACTGCCTTTGGTGGGGCCAATTTTACGAGTGGCGCTGATAGGGGCGGTTTGACTGTCTTTGCGTCCGCTTTGCAGCACTTTATCCACCCAAGGCCCGGCGGTGTTGATGTAAACAGCTTTATCGCTTCCCGTGACGGTGAATTCTTCCCCAGTCAGAGCATTCTTACAGGTTAAGTGGGTAATGCGATCGCCCTCCCGATGCAGTTGGGTCACTTCGCTATAATTCAGCACCGTGGCACCCGCTTCTGCGGCAGACATGATGTTTTCCAGGGCTAAACGCTCGGCATAAGCCACTTGGCCGTCGTAATATTGAGCAGCCCCAGAGAGGTCTTCGGGGTCGAGATGACGGAATAACTGCCGGAATTTCTTTTGGGATAGCATCCGGTGTTCCGGTAAAGTTTTGTCGAAACTGAAGATATCGTACAAAATCATACCTGCCCAAACTTTCCAGTAAGGACGGGAGCGATCGCCATAAATGGGAATAGTGAGTAGTAAGGGTTTGACCAAGTGGGGGGCATTCCGCAGCAAGATTTCTCGCTCGCGCAGAGATTCCCGCACCAAGGCAAACTCAAAGTATTCTAAATAGCGCAAACCCCCGTGAATCAAGCGGGTTGACCAACTGGTTGTCCCGCCACAGAAGTCGGCTTTTTCCAATAAAATGGTTTTCAATCCTCTGAGGGCAGCATCGCGGACGACTCCTGCGCCGTTAATACCTCCCCCGATTACAATCAGGTCGTATTGTTCGTTTTTTAGCTTTTGATAATCAAACACAATGAATTTTTCGTCATTTGGCGAACATCACCCCTATTATAAGAACAGATTTTTAAATAACGGGTTGCACAAATCACAAAATTGTGATGAGGCGATCGCGCAAGTTACTTCTTTGGGCTTAATCGTTGCGGGGTATTTGAGTTCAACTTCTCCTCAAAGGCATACGTCTAGGGACTTTGTTGAGTGTATTTCAATGAAGTCTTTTTTAATTTACAAATAAAATCGATCGTCAAAAAAGAATGCACTGGATTAATAAATAGTTGATTCGATCGAGATTTTCAATGTCTAAAATTGCAATCTCGGCCCTTGAGATTACATTAACTTTAATTAAAATTGTCGTTAAAAATTACAAAATTTCCGAGACAATTAAACGCAACGAAGTCTTTAAAAAACTACCATCATCATGCAAAAAACGACACCTCAATATATTTTGGCTCTCGATCTCGGTACAACGGGTAATCGAGCAATTTTGTTTAATCAAAACGGGGAGGTTGTCGGTCAAGCCTATAAAGAATTAACCCAATATTATCCCCATCCCGGTTGGCTCGAACACGACCCCGAACAAATCTGGCGCGACACCCGCGAAGTTATTAGCGATGTCCTCGCAGCAACAGACACCTTTGCTGCTGAAATTGCGGCCATTGGCTTGACGGTACAACGAGAAACCTGCTTGCTTTGGGACAAAACTACAGGCAAATCTCTGCACAACGCTATTGTTTGGCAAGACCGTCGTACTGCCCCCCTGTGTCACGAATTAAGTGCCGCCGGGAAAGCCCAAGACATTCAGCAACGCACTGGTTTGGTGCTAGATGCTTACTTTTCTGCCACTAAGTTAGCATGGCTGCGAGATTGGCTCAAGGACAATCGCCCCGAAGTAGATGTTAATAATATTTTGGCTGGCACAATTGACAGTTGGATTCTGTGGCATCTCACTGGAGGAAAAGCCCATGTAACCGACCATAGTAACGCCAGTCGGACAATGCTGATGAACTTAGAGGCTCGGGACTGGGATCGAGAACTTTTAGAATTATTTGAGATTCCGCCCCAATGGATGCCAGAAATTAAGTCCAGTTTGGGGATGTTTGGCAAAACCGATCCGGGTTTATTTGGGGCTTCCATTCCTATTATGGCGATTTTTGGCGATCAACAAGCTGCCTTATTCGCGCATGGATGCAATCAGCCGGGCTTGCTGAAATGTACTTATGGAACGGGGTGTTTTCTCGTGGCTTATAGCGGCACGAAGGTAACGCGATCGCGCAATCAACTGCTGTCTACCGTGGCTTGGACAACCCCCGACACAACCAACTACGCCCTTGAAGGCGCAATGTTTACCGCCGGGGCTTGTATTCAATGGTTGCGCGACGGGATTCAACTGATTGGCAGTGCTGCTGACACTCAAACTTGTGCCACGGCTGTTGAAGATAATAATGGCGTGTATTTTGTCCCGGCGTTGAGCGGTTTGGGCGCACCTCATTGGGATATGAGTGCCAGGGGGTCATTTCAAGGCATTACCGGGGGTGTGAAAAAAGAACATATTGTGCGATCGGTATTAGAGGCGATCGCCTATCAAGTCAAAGAAGTGGTTGATGCGATGAACAAAGACAGCGAAACCCCCATTACTTTACTCAAAGTCGATGGTGGCGCTTCTCGCAACCACTTCTTGATGCAATTTCAAGCGGATGTCTTGGGTATTCCCGTCGAACGCCCAGCCATCCTGGATGCGACAGCCCAAGGAGCAGCTTTTGGGGCAGGATTGGCTGCGGGATTCTGGAATAGCTACGACGATTTGATTGCCAAGCGTCAAATTGAGCGCACTTTTACCCCTGGAGAAGGTCAAGCCCAAGCCCAAGCTAATTTTCAGCAGTGGAGTAAAGCTGTAGAACGAGCCAAAAATTGGATTGATTGAGGTTTGGTTGTTGGTTGTTGGTTGTTGGTTGTTGGTTGTTGGTTGTTGGTTGTTGGT
>JAWQFT010000126.1:0-15338 GCA_035968055.1 Jaaginema sp. PMC 1080.18
CCAAAACTACTGCCCACTGCCCAATCCCTACTGCCTCTTAGAGGCTGATAACTGAAAATGCCCGATCCCACCGCCCAAATTTATGCCAAAGAACGCGAATTTCACGATCGCTGGGCAGCAATTATCGATCTCGATGGTATTAGGGTACAAGATTATTTTGAAGCCTGTACTGCCCCAGAAAATCGCTTTATTTGCCAACATTTAGGAGATGTACGCGATCGCCGTCTGCTCGATCTCGGTTGTGGTGCAGGGGAAAATAGCGTCTATTTTGCCCTCCAAGGAGCAAAATGTGTGGCGGCAGATTACTCTCCTAAAATGGTACAAACTGCCCAAGCCTTGGCTGCAAAACATAACGTGGTGGTTGAAGGTTACACGGTTAATGCAATGGCATTGGATTTTGCCGATAACAGCTTTGATATTATCTACGCGGCTAACTTGTTGCATCATCTCCCCGATCCTAAAATAGCTTTGCGGGAAATGCACCGCGTTGTCAAACCGGGAGGTAAAGTCTGTTTTTGGGATCCCTTAATTCACAATCCTATTATTAATATTTATCGCTATATTGCCAGTAGCGTTCGTACCGAAGACGAAAAGCCCCTCAGCATTGCAATTGTTTCTGACCTCGAAGATTTATTTAACACGGTGACTTGGGATACTTTTTGGTTGACAACATTATGGCTATTTCTTCAGTTCTATTTTGTAGAAAAAGTCAATCCCAATCAAGAGCGTTACTGGAAAAAAATCATTCAAGAACATCAACGCTTACGCACACCTTATCAAAACCTCGAACAGGGCGATCGCGTCCTCAAAAAAATACCGGGAATGAAACGCTGGGCTTGGAATTTAGCCGTAGTTGCGACTAAATAAATTCGGTTCAAAAGTTAAGAAAGCGATCGCGATCGCCTTTTCCGGATTATTCTTAATTTTCTAAGTATAACGAGCCACCACTTCAGTCAGTATTTGGGGGGTTCGCTCAAAAACTGCTCGAAGTCGTCATCTTTATTCAAGCACAAACCTCCATAAGAGCTTTTCAACGCAGCGCATCATTCCGGAATTACTGCTAAGATTGGGCAAAACCTTAAATTTCACCTTTAGACTTATGCGCTCTTTATTGATTTACCCCTTATTTCCCAAAAGTTTTTGGTCTTTTGAAAAAACTCTAGAACTCGTGGGACGCAAAGCCATGCTTCCCCCCCTCGGCTTAATTACCGTAGCCGCAATTTTACCCCAAGACTGGGAATTTCGCCTCATTGACCGCAATATTGAATCCATTTCTGAAGCGGATTGGGAATGGGCAGAAATTGTGATTCTTTCGGGCATGATTGTCCAAAAAGAAGACTTACTCGCGCAAGTCCAAGAAGCCCACAAACGCGGTAAAAAAGTTGCTGTAGGAGGCCCCTATGCCACAGCCCTCTCCCCAGAAGTACAAGCCGCAGGAACAGATTATCTGGTCTTAGACGAAGGAGAACTCACTTTACCTTTATTCGTTGAAGCCCTGGAAAAAGGCGAACCCAACGGCATTTTTCGCGCTACCGAAAAACCCGATGTTTCAACAACACCGATTCCTCGCTACGACTTATTAAAGCTTGATGCTTACTCGGAAATGTCGGTACAATTTTCCAGGGGATGTCCATTTCAATGTGAATTTTGCGATATTATTGTCCTCTATGGCCGCAAGCCCCGTACTAAAACTCCAGAGCAATTAATCGCTGAATTAGAAACCCTTTATAATCTCGGTTGGCGACGCAGTGTTTTCTTAGTGGATGATAATTTTATCGGCAACAAACGTAACGTTAAACTACTGCTCAAAGCCTTAATTCCTTGGATGGAAGAAAAAGGTTATCCTTTCACATTTGGGACAGAAGCATCGGTTGATTTAGCCAACGACCAAGAACTCATGGACTTAATGGTCGAGGCTAACTTTGGGGCTGTTTTCTTAGGGTTAGAAACTCCCGACGAAAGCAGTTTAACCGTCACCAAAAAATTTCAAAATACCCGCGATCCCCTCAGCGAATCGGTGTATAAAATCATTAGTTCGGGATTACGAGTCATGGCTGGCTTTATTATTGGCTTTGATGGCGAAAAAACGGGTGCTGGCGATCGCATTGTGCAATTCGTTGAAAAAACCACCATTCCCACCGCCATTTATAGTATGCTCCAAGCCCTTCCCGATACGGCTTTATGGCATCGTTTAGAGAAAGAAGGACGACTGCGGGGACAATCGGGCAACATTAACCAAACAACCCTCATGAACTTCGTGCCAACTCGTCCTCTCGAAGAAATTGTGCGAGAATATATTGACGGTTTTTGGCAACTTTACGATCCCCAGAAATTTCTCGATCGCACTTATCAGCACTACCGCATTATAGGGGAAGCTTATCGTAATAAACCCCGGAAAAAACGCGCGCCCAAACCCTTCGATATCAACAATATTAAAGCATTTTTATTGATTTGTTGGCGACAAGGAATTATTCGTAAAACGCGCATTTCTTTCTGGAAATATCTCTGGAATATGTTAATTCATAATCGGGGCGGGGTTGCCAGTTATCTTGCTGTTTGCGCCCAAATTGAGCATTTCTTAGAATATCGCGAACTTGTGAAAAATCAAATTGAACAACAACTCGCTGACTTTTTAGCAGAGCAAGAAAAGCAACAAACCCAAGAATCGGTGACTGTTCCTTTCGTGACTAGCGAAAAACAAGCGAGTTAAACAACCAAAGTCGCGATCGCTCGCCAAAATTCCGCTAAGATTGGGTAAAACATTAAACATCACATTAGAATTTTATGCGCTCTTTATTGATCTATCCCTTATTTCCCAAAAGTTTTTGGTCTTTTGAAAAAACAATAGAATTGGTGGGATGTAAAGCCTTTATTCCCCCCCTCGGACTGATTACCGTAGCCGCAATTTTACCCCAAGACTGGGAATTTCGCCTCATTGACCGCAATATTGAATCCATTTCTGAAGCGGATTGGGAATGGGCAGAAATTGTGATTCTTTCGGGCATGATTGTCCAAAAAGAAGACTTACTTGCACAAGTCCGAGAAGCCAAAAAACGCGGCAAAAAAGTGGCTGTAGGAGGCCCTTATGCTACATCTCTATACCCAGAAGTACAAGCCGCAGGAACAGATTATCTTGTCTTAGACGAAGGCGAAATTACCTTACCCTTATTCGTTGAAGCCCTCGAAAAAGGCGAACCCAACGGTATTTTTCGTGCCGCAGAAAAACCCGATGTCTCCAATACTCCCATTCCCCGTTACGACTTATTAAAACTCAATGCCTACGCCCAGATGTCGGTACAATTTTCCAGGGGATGTCCATTTCAATGTGAATTTTGCGATATTATTGTCCTCTATGGTCGCAAGCCCCGCACCAAAACGCCAGAGCAATTAATTGCTGAATTAGAAGCTCTTTACGATCTGGGTTGGCGGGGTAGTATTTTCTTAGTGGATGATAATTTTATTGGCAATAAACGTAATGTTAAATTGTTACTTAAAGCCTTAATTCCTTGGATAGAAGAAAAGGGCTATCCTTTTAGTTTTAACACTGAAGCTTCCGTGGATTTAGCCAACGACCAAGAACTCATGGATATGATGGTGGAGGCTAACTTTGGTGCAGTTTTCCTCGGACTAGAAACCCCCGACGAAAGCAGTTTAACGGTTACGAAGAAATACCAAAATACCCGCGATCCCCTCAGCGAATCGGTGTACAAAATCATCAGTTCGGGATTGCGAATTATGGCAGGTTTTATTATTGGCTTTGATGGCGAAAAAGCAGGTGCAGGCGATCGCATTGTCCAATTTGTGGAAAAAACCACGATTCCTACTGCTATCTACAGTATGTTGCAAGCCCTTCCCGACACGGCGTTATGGCATCGTTTAGAAAAAGAAGGTCGGCTGCGGGGACAATCGGGTAATATCAACCAAACGACTTTAATGAACTTCGTGCCAACCCGTCCCCTCGAACAAATTGTACGGGAATATATTGAGGGCTTTTGGCAGCTTTATGACCCCCAAAAATTCCTAGACCGTACTTATCAACACTACCGTATTTTAGGAGAAGCTTATAAAAATAAGCCCAAGAAAAAACGCGCTCCTAAACCGTTTAAGATACAAAATCTGAAGGCGGTTTCACTCATTTGCTGGCGACAAGGAGTAGTCCGCAAAACCCGCTTTTCTTTTTGGAATTATCTCTGGAATATGCTAATTCATAACCGTGGAGGCGTAACAAGTTATCTGTCAGTTTGCGCTCAAATTGAGCATTTCCTAGAATATCGTCAACTGGTGAAAGAGCAAATAGAACAACAACTCGCTGACTTTTTAGCAGAGCAAGAACAGCTAAAAACAGAAGAATCTGTAACTGTTCCTTTCGTGACTAGCGAAAAACAAGCGAGTTAAACGACCAAAGTCGCGATCGCGCATGGCCATCAAATCTAGTTAATGCTGAGGGCGGATAAATGCCGTCCTTTTTCGCATAAAATAAACCTGATTCTTTCGCTTCTTTACCTTAATCTTGAAAAACGCTCTCCCTTCTATTACTTCACCTTGGCAAGGTAGCCTCGATCTCGCCTTTCGCCAACAACAAAACCAAACGCGACTGTATCGTACTTATGCCAAAGCCCCGCTCAAATTTCAGCGTCCTTTTTACCCGGAACATCCCACTATTTGCCACGCGGTAACGCTGCATACTGCGGGGGGAATTGTGGGGGGCGATCGCCTGACGCAAAATATTACCCTCGATCCTCACAGCCACGCCCTGATAACGAATGCGGCTGCAACCAAAGTGTATCGCAGTAACAATCAAGTCGCGACTCAAAACATTGCAATTAACTTAAAAGATGCTGCAATTTTAGAGTGGTTGCCCCAAGAAACTATTATTTTTAATGAAGCTCAATATCAACAAAATACGCGAATTGACTTAGCACCGACTGCCAGCTTTATCGGTTGGGAAATTGTCCGTTTGGGACGAAGTGCGCGGGGGGAAAAATTTGTGGGGGGAAGATTGGATCAGAATCTCGAAATTTGGCAAGGCGATCGCCCTTTGTGGATCGATCGCTTGGGATTGCCGGGAAATGAGCGGATTTGGTACAGTGAGAACGGTTTGGCTGGAAACCCCACGATCGCGAGTTTGGTGTGTTTTAGCCCCCTTATTGTGCCGGAAATCATCTCTCAATTGCGGCAATGCACTCCTCCTGAAACCGCTCAAGCAGGCATTACCCAAACACAAGCTTCCGGGCTAGTCTGTCGCTATCGGGGGCATTCTACAACAGAAGCCAGACAGTGGCTGATGCAAATTTGGCAGCAACTGCGGCTATCTTTGTGGGAAATCCCCCTTTGTGTACCCCGCGTTTGGCAATGGTGCAGTTAAGTCTCCAAATTCTCTTAAGATCGAATCTGGCGCTAATGAATCCCCCAAAGCGAAGCACGATAGGTTATTCTGGGAAGCGACTTTAATTTTCAGCGTCAAAGCGTTGATGAAATTGGTAGATTGCTATCGGTTGTTGGGCGTTGCGGCTGATGCTTCCCTCACAGAAATTAAAGCTTCCTATCGTCGATTAGCTCGTCGATATCATCCTGATGTCAATCCGGGGAATCGCCAACAAGCCCAAGCTCAGTTTGTCCGTTTAACTGAAGCTTATCAACAGGCATTGCAAACTGCTGTTAATGCTCAAGAAGTCGCGATGTATTCGTTGAATATGACTCAGACGGTACAAGCAGCACAACTGCAACAGCGATCGCGTCCCTTAACAACTCAGACAACTTTATCTCGACCAGAACAACAACTTAAAACCCAGTCTTATCAATCTTTACAACAATTGTTACAAGCAAAGCGTTTTGCACGGGCGATCGCGTTGGTGGAAGGGTTAGCGCAACGGCTTCCCCAAGACCCAGAAGTACGTCAATGGCAGGCGATCGCGTATCAACAGTGGGGGAGACAATTGGCTCGCGATCGCGCCTATAACAAGGCTTATTTGTATCTCAAAAAGGCGTTACGCACCGACCCCCACAACCGCTCTTTAAGGGCTGAAATTCAGCGCAATTTTCAGGAAATTGAGCAAAGTCGTCAAGGCTGAATCTTTGACTTTAGTTATCTTTTTTATCTAAATGCTAGAAATTGCTTCAGAATTGCAAAATACTCGTTTCTATCAAGAGGTTAAGGCAGAAGGGCGTTTGGCTGGAGAGCGATCGCTGATTCTACTTTTACTCAATCGCTCCTTGGGGGAAATTTCTCCTGAAATAGAAACACAAATCGCAGCTTTGAATATTGAGCAATTAGAAGCCTTGGGATTTGCTTTACTCGACTTTTCTGGGTTTGATGACTTGCGACAGTGGCTACAAGAGCCTGGTTGAGTAATGATGCAACGTCTGGCAGTTTCTACGTCCCAAATCCAAGGTGAATCCTTGACGTTGACTCAGGCTCAGTTCCATTATCTAGGGCGAGTGTTGCGTTTGCAAAAAGGCGATCGCTTTATTGCTTTGGATGGTCAAGGAGGGGCTTGGTTGGCGATACTCGACCAAAAAACGGCGCAATTAGCCGATAAGCTCGATTTTGACGGAGAATTACCCGTGGCAGTACATCTAATTGTCGCAATGCCCAAGGGAAGCGGTTTTGAAGAGATTGTGCGTCAGGGAACAGAATTAGGAGTTGCCAGTTTTCAACCTGTATGGAGCGATCGCACCCTGCTCAAACCTAGCGAGCATAAGCGACAGCGCTGGCGTAGAATTGTCGCAGAAGCAGCAGAACAATGCGAACGTGCCGTTGTTCCCACAGTCAACGATCCCATCCCCTTACATCAAGCTTTGCAAAACCGCTCGGATACTACTGCTCCAGGGTATATTGCCGCAGCGCGATCGCCTCAAACAGCGCCATTACTAACTGTATTATCTCCGCAAACACAGCAATTAACCCTAGTCACCGGGCCAGAAGGCGGTTGGACAGACTCAGAACTCGCAGACGCGATCGCTTTGGGGTTTCAACCTGTATCCCTGGGAAAACGCATTTTACGCGCCGTTACTGCCCCTGTCGCCGCATTAGGCGCGATCGCTGCTTACTACGAAAGCCCCTCAATTTTAAAGCAATAGGGTACGAGATTGAGCGAAAAATCATCGGGAATTTCAACTTAAAAGTAATGAGGAATACATCAAAATTAAGCAAACAGGGGGTTAAAATAAAATAAGCTGTCCAACAGCGCACAGCTTTATAGAGGTGGGGTCATGACAACTGCATTACATTTCTCGAAGCAAGATATCGCCAACGTTACTGCTGAGGATGTTGCTTTACTTGCAGGTCGTCTAGAACAAGATGACTATGGCAATCCGTTTGAAGCGTTGAACGATTGGCATTTACTGAGGGCGATCGCGTTTCAAAAATCCGAGTTAGTAGAACCCTATCTCTACTTACTCGATATCGAAGCGTATGACGAAGAATAGTCAGTGTCCAAACGTATTTTAATCGGTATAGGCGGCGGTATAGCCGCCTACAAAGTTTGCGAGGTTATCTCCAGTTTATTCAAAGCCGGGATCGAAGTCCGGGTGATGCTCACCGAAACCGCCACCGCTTTTATTACCCCCCTCACCGTCGCCACTCTCAGCCGCCATCCAGCCTACACCGATACTGATTTTTGGCAAGCAACTCACTCGCGACCGCTTCACATCGAGTTAGGAGAATGGGCTGACCTGCTGGTTATTGCCCCCTTAACCGCGAATACCCTAGGAAAACTGGTTTATGGTTTGGCCGATAACCTCCTCACCAATACCGTTTTAGCCTCTCGCTGCCCCGTTTTAGTAGCTCCGGCAATGAACACTGAAATGTGGGAACAACAAGCCGTACAGCGCAATTTCCAGCAGTTACAGAGGGATTCTCGCTATCATATCGTCGGGCCGGAATCGGGATTGTTGGCTTGCGATCGCGTTGGGACGGGACGCATGGCCGAACCTGCCGCAATTATCGCCCAAGCCCTCTCTCTACTGCACACCCAAGGATCGCGGGATTTACTACAAAAACGGCTTTTAATCAGTGCGGGAGGAACGCAAGAATACATCGATACAGTGCGCTTTATTGGCAATCCCTCGACGGGAAAAATGGGAATTGCTTTAGCCCAAGCTGCGATCGCGCGGGGGGCCAATGTTACCCTCGTTTGCGGGCCAATAACCGCAGATATCCTCTTTTCTCATCCTAATTTACATTTAATTCCTGTAGTCAGTGCCGAGGAAATGCAGCAACATCTCATTGCTCAATTTCCCCAAGCTGATTGGATGATCATGGCCGCGGCGGTGGCTGATGTCAAACCTGCCACCACAGCCACCGTCAAACTCCCCAAAAAAGACTTACCCGATTGCTTACCTTTAATCCCTGTCCCCGATATTGCCGCAGACCTGGGACAGCGCAAACAGCCCCATCAGATTTTAATGGGATTTGCCGCACAAACCGGGGATATTGTGCCGAACGCGATCGCCAAACTGCACCGCAAAAACCTCGACGCGATCGCGGCTAACCCCATCGACAAGCCTCACGCAGGCTTCAGCAGCGACACCAACGAAGCCATTTTTATCGATCGTCGCGGCCAGCAAACCCCCCTCCCCAACTGCACGAAACTCGAATTAGCTCATCACTTACTCGACTGTTTGCAGGCTTTGGGTAAATCCTACATCGCATGAATTACTCTATGTCACGTTTACTCAAAACTGGAGAAGGTTGGCGCATTGGTTGGGACGAGAATGCGGCGGTGTATCGCGGTTTGGTGGGGGGAGAAGATTGGGCGATTGAACTCACGGAGGCAGAATTTCAGGATTTTTGCCGTTTATTCGCGCAGTTAGCCCAGACGATGCAGGAAATGGCGGCTGCCTTGATGGACGAGGAACGGATTGCTTGTGCAGCCGAAAGCGATTTGCTGTGGTTGGAAGTTGAGGGCTTTCCGGCGGCTTATGAGTTACGCTTGATTGTTAATTCCGGTCGTCGCTGTGAGGGCAATTGGCCGCCTGCGGTTGTGCCAGAGTTATTGCAGGGGGCGCGATCGCTCCAAATTTTTTAAAGTTCTTGCAACTTGAGAGAAAACTGTGCTAAGATAAGAAATCGTGTCGGGGCGTAGCGCAGCTTGGTAGCGCACCACTTTGGGGTAGTGGGGGTCGTGGGTTCAAATCCCGCCGCTCCGATAGCTGAAATCTAGTTTCAATCATCCCCTGTAAGAAAGTCCATATCTAACAAGTCTACCCTGGAGAGTTATATCTCTAGGGTAGATTAGCATTGGGAGCGAGCAGTACGCGATCGCCGAAAACACAACTTTTACCAAGCTCACTCAGGGCAGCTTATTGTACAATCACCAGTATTGTTATGTCATCTACGATTTTGGATTCCCAGTTTGACCTTGATACGCTCATCAACCGCATCTTCACCTTTCGCCAAATCACACGCCTCGATCAACAACTACTAATGTCTATTCTCTTAAGCAAAGAGGAAATTACTGAGGAAGATAACAATAAAATTAATCGAGTTTTTGACGCGGTACGTTCCGGTCGTTTGCAAGTCGTCGATTAGGCGATCGCTTCTTGAAAACGCGATCGCCCAACCCTCTAATTAACCGCGATTTTTAATCAGCATTACTTCAATAATTTTATTCACTTGGTCTTGGGGGATTTGTAAGGCACGACACAAACTACTCAAAAGTTCTTCTTCTTCCTTCGCCACATTCCCATCAGCTAAAACCAAATCTGTCGCGACAGCAAACGTCGTTTCATAGAGATCGTGAGGTAATGTTGCTAAAGCCGCTTCCATTAATGCCGAACCGCCTTGTCGCCGCATAATACCGCACAAATTATCAAACATCCGTCGCATCACATCGGCTGAGTAACCGCGATACATCCGCATCCGACCGAGTACCGTATTCAATAGCATAATTTCATCATCTGCCAGATAACCATCAGCAGCAACGACCATCAGCATGATACCTGCGAACGCTTCAGCAGGGCCGAGGGTGACTTGTTGTTCTACTTTTCCAGACTGGCGAAAGCTATCAAATAAACCCATTTATCGATCCTCAACAATGACAATTGTTTCTAAGGTGGCTCAGAAAATTCTTTTTGTCAGGAAACATTGCAAACTGTAAAGTCTCTGGCCTTAATCGCTATCTGTTGTTTCCTAACATAGCATTTGGGGCGATCGCGTCTTCTTTATTTGCGAAATCGCCCCAGTTCCATTGGCGTTGGCTCTACTTTTAACCCTCGCTGGATTCTTCCGTATCCGTTTTAACATTCGGCACAATATCCGGGCGCTGGGCATTCTCCCAACCTGGCGGGCGTTTGGAATTATACCAAGCAATCGAACCAATAATAACCGCCGCTAAAAAACCAATGACATAAACTGCCGTAAACGCGATCGGAAAACTACCACTGCCTGCTGCTGCATCCATGACGATTTGCATAACCTAACTTACTCCTAGAACCGTGAAACTTGCTCTCGATCGTACCAAAAATTCGCGGCTCTCCTTACTCGCTCTCTCCTGCGGGAGCAACCGGAGCGGGAGCCGGAGCAGTAGATTCAATCTTCTTCGGTTTAGAGATTTCCGGTACGGGAGCCGGAGCCGGGGCAGGAGCGGGAGCGGGAGCCGCTTGCTGGGGAGCGGGAGCGGGTTTGGGAGCGGGAGCCGCTTGCCGGGGAGCGGGAGCGGGTTTGGGAGCCGGAGCTGCTTGCCGGGGCGCTGCTTGTCGGGGCGCTGCTTGCCGGGGAGCCGGGGCTGTAGAACCGCGATTGCTGCTGCGATTGCCACTGCGCGATCCCGATGACGCATTATTCTGACTGCGGCTACCACTACGATTAGAACCAGAACTGCGGCTTTGCGGGTTATTCGAGGTTTTCGAGGGAATATATTTGGTTTTCTTGGGTTTAATCGGTTTGGGTTTGACCGTGGCTTCGCGGCCTTCAAGTTGGGGGCGTTCGGGAAATTCCTCGGTATCGAGCCACTCTGTCACATCCACCATAAAGTCGCGCCACACGGCGGCGGCGGTGCTACTAGCTCCCCAGGTCGGTTTATTATCGTCGTTGCCCAACCAAACCCCAGCCACCACTTGAGGAATATAGCCAATAAACCATAAATCCCTAGCGTCATCGGTTGTGCCAGTTTTCCCGGCTGCCGGGCGATTCAGACGAGCTGCCGTTCCCGTACCTTCGTTAATCACACTGCGCAGCATCCAAGTCATGATGGCGGCAGAATCTTCATCCAAAGCGCGTTCGCTGGTTTCTGGGGCTTCGTAAATGACTTCGCCGTAGCGATCGCGAATGCGGATAATACTGTGAGGCTTGGCGTGTAAACCTTTGTTTGCCAGCGTACCATAAGCGCTAGTCATCTCTAATAAAGTAACCTCAGAAGCCCCTAAAGCTAGGGAATAAGTAGGTTTGAGTTCCGATTCGATGCCCATTTTGTGAGCGACTTCGATTACCGGGTCCCAACCCACTTGAATCAAGGTTTGCAGAGCCGGAATATTAATCGATTTGATTAGGGCATCCCGTAAGGAAATCCAACCGCGATACTCGCCATCGTAGTTTTTGGGTTTGTAGCCATCCACCACAAACTCTTGGTCGCGCAAGCCCTGATACGGCGAAATCCCAGTGGCGATCGCCGTAGAATATACAAAGGTTTTAAATGTAGACCCCGGTTGGCGTTTGGCTTGGGTTGCGCGGTTAAACTCGCCATTATCTTCTTTACTGTTATAGTCTTTTCCCCCCACCATAGCCTTCACTCGACCATTGCGCGGATCGATGGCGACAAAAGCCGCTTGCTCAAAACGCTGATAGCGTCCGTAGCGTTCTACTGCCTTTTCGACTGATTCGTCGGCGAGATTTTGCCAACCGAGGTTAATGGTGGTTTCGACGGTTAAGCCCCCTTCCTGGCGTTTCTCTGGCGGCAGAACCGCTTTGAGTTCTTGTTGGACGTAATCGGTGAAGTAGGGAACTTTACGAGCAAAGCGTTTGGGTTCGCGGGGGTTGGTGGTGAGTTCCGAGGCGATCGCGTCTTCGGCTTCTTGGGTGCTAATATAACCGGCATCGGCCATGCGCTGTAAGACAACATCTCGGCGATTTTTAGCGGCTTCGGGATTTTCGAGGGGCGAGTACCGACTGGGAGCGGGGGCAATGCCTGCGATGGTGGCAGCTTCGGGCAGAGTTAAATCGTCAATTTCTTTGCCAAAATAAATCCAGGCGGCATCGGCAATGCCATAAGCCCCCGATCCCAAATAAACCAAATTGAGATAACTTTCGAGGATCGTATCTTTATCGTATTCCGCTTCAATTTTTTGAGCGATCCGCATTTCCCGTAATTTTCGCCCGAATTTGCGCTCTTGGTCGAGAAATACGATGCGTGCGAGTTGTTGGGTGATGGTACTGCCGCCTTCTACCACTTTACGGGCTGCGAGGTTCGCGATCGCGGCTCGCAATACCCCTTGGTAATCCACTCCTTCATGCTCGACAAAACGACGGTCTTCGATGGCAATAAAAGCTTCTCTTAAAGTTTCGGGAATTTCGTCAATTTCTAAGGGTTCGTGGGTAACAGGCCCCACTTCCTCAATTGTGACCCCATCTTCAGAAGTAATCGTCAGGGTATTTTCGCGAGCAAAGGTGAGGATGTCTCCCATCGAGTCGGGTAAACTGGCATTCAGTTCTTGCCATTCGCGATTAATTAAGGTAAAAGCGCTTCCCGCACTCACCCCCAAAACGACCCAGACCCAAAAGCTGGTTCGTCGATAAAAAACGGGTCGAGGTTGCTTGCGCCGCCGTTTGAGCCGTCGTGGTGTAGAGAGGGGTTGAGTTGCCTGGGTGTCTCGGTCTTGAGGGGGTGAAGCGACCTGAGCCTTGGGCAAAGACCCGGATTGGGTTTCGGCGGTTTTCTGGGGTTGAACCGCCTGCTCGGAATAATCCTGTTTGTTAATAAATTTAGACACGCCGACTCCTAGAAGTTCTTAAAACCGCAGGTTACCCAAAGGGTGACTGAAATAATTTTTGAATATTAAAACTTACTACCGTAAAGAACTGTATCAGTATCAGTCCTTTACGGAAGTTAACCACGGTTTTCTCATTCCGTCAACGCTGATTTTCGAGCTTTGTGTGGCCGTAACGCAGTAATTGGGCGATCGCGTCGAGGCGATTGTCCCACACTTGAATTTGGTACGCCGAAATCCCCTCAGAAGTCTCAAACCAGGAATTCAAGCGGTCTTGCAAGCGGGTGAGATTGCGTTGGGCGATGCGGAGGTTGCTCGGATTGGGGTCGGCGGCGAGTTGTTCGAGGGCTAAGGCGAGGGTATCGGTTTGTGCGCCCCAAGCTTCTAGGGTAGAGGCATCGAGGTTAATGTATTGGTTTTCGAGCAAGACAATCCACTCCCGACGCAAACTATAGTAGCGATCGCGAGCGGCGGCAAAGGGTTGACGATACGGCAGTGGTTCGTTGGCGTTGATTGGGCGCGAGCCTTGGGTTTGCTGCAAAATCGTCTGCAAGTTCAATCCTAGGTTTTCGGCGGCAAATAAAGCATAGCCGTTGGCGGGTAAATCGCGCAAAACCTGAATTTGATCTAGGGCAATGGGCGTTGGCAATCGCAGCAAGCGAATCCCAGGAATGGCGAGGGTTGAGCTTTCTAGAGCGTTGGCTTGGAATAAAGGAGTGGTGAGTTGGGTAAAACTTTCGCTGTCGAGGGCATAGGTCATGGGAACGAGCAAATCCAGATGGCCTGCTGCAATCCAAGCTTCCCAATGTTGTTGCAGTCGCGCTAATCGTTCCGCTTCGGGAATGGGAAAGACTGCGGCTGAAATGATGAGATCTGGGCGTTGGGCTTTGAGTTGCCGAGATGCGGTTGCCACGAAGCTATCAACTTGGTCGATGCGAAACTGCGTCCAGGTTTGCCACAAAGGGCTACCGGGATAAATGGTAATGGGATCGGTGCCAGTTTGGGCGCGAAACTGCTCTCGCGAAGCCGTTCCGTAGCCGTAGGTTTGATTGACTCTGGGGTCTTGGAAGGGATAGCGGATGTAATCAAATTGAATACCGTCTACGTCGTAGCGGGTGGCAATTTCTGTGAGTAAAGCCAGTAAGTATTGACGCGCTTCGGGATTGGCTGGGTCGAAGAAGGCTTTGTGGGAGTTGCGGTGAAAAATATTACCGGCTTTGTCGGTCATTAGCCAATCGCGATGGCGTTCTAACACAGGCCCGAGATAATCGGCGGGTTGATTGAGTACCTGGTTATGGCGTTGATTGGCGGCGGCGAAAATCCAGACCCAAGCGTGTAATTCTAGGTGGCGTTCGCGAGCGAGTTCGATGGCGGCTTGTAGGGGATCCCAGCCTTGGGTTAGGGGGTTTTGTTCGGGGGCGACTTGACTGGGATAGATGGGATAACTGGCGTTGACGGTTTCAAAAAAGACGGTGTTGATGCCTGCTGCTGCCAAGCGATCGAAAATTACGGCTAAATCTTGGGGCGATCGCGCTTTGACAATCGTACCGCGATCGAGCCAAATGGCGCGGATTTCGGGCTGTTGAATGCGTCGGGTGAGGGGATAACTATTGAGGAGTTGGTTGCGGGTGTTTTGGGCTTGACTGCGCGCTAGGGGATAATTTTGTTGTTCGATGGCGTTGACAAAGGTTTGCAGGTGCGATCGCGCCGGGCCGAGGTCGCCAAAATTCAGGTCAGAAGCCCGATTCTGATGCTGACTTTTGTCGGGGTTGGCGAGATAACGCTCTACTGCTGTACTCAAGCGGATGTTTTCTTGGGTGGTGGCTTCGGCGAGTAAGGTGGCGCTTTCGAGTCGTCCGAATAAACGGTCTAGGTCTTGATGTAAGGCTCGGATTTGGCTGGGGGCAGTGGCTAGGGCGATTTCTGAGGGGGGTGTATAGTTTTGGTCGGCATCGGCATCGAGAATCAGGTCTTCGGTGGTGACGGTAGGCGGTGGGGAGATGGGTTCGGGGGGTCGGGTTACAGAAGGCGCGACTATTGGCGGCGGTGAGGGCGGCGCGATCGCGACAGACGGCGGGGGAGTGGGGGCGGTAGCTGTCGCGGTGCTGGTTGAGAGGCAGTTTTCGGGTTGGGTTTGGGGACGAGGGGCTAAATTGGGATAGCGACTGAGGATGGCTTGCAACCAAGCGGTGTCGAGTTGAGCATTGGCGACGGTATCGAAGCCCCAACGCCAACCTAGGAAGGTGGTGCGATCGGTTACAACTACTGCGGGGGGCGTGCCTTCGGCTTGCCAGACGGCGACGGTGGCACTGTTGATACTACTGGGAATGATAACCCCTCCACGAGCGGTTTGCGAGAGGTTGCTGTGGTTGTCCCAAGTCCAGTTTTGGTGGCGAATGCGGAGGGGATCGAGG
>JAWQFT010000127.1:0-15315 GCA_035968055.1 Jaaginema sp. PMC 1080.18
CCCTATCTTCCCCCTCTGCCCCCTCCCAGTCATTGATAACTGGTCACTGGTTACTGGTCACTGAAAATCCCTTCCCCCTCTTGTCCCAACGGCCTACTGCCCCTTAAATTTCTATGTTAAGCAGCTTCGATCGCTTACTATTTATCAGGCGCGTCTCGATTTTCCAGGAATTGCGAGACGAGTTTTTGGTGAAGCTGGCCTCAGCGATGGATGAGCTTTCTTTTCCTGCGGATCACAACATTTTTGAGCAAGGGGAAGAAGGGCGATCGCTTTATGTGGTAGTTTCAGGCAGGGTACGGGTTCATGTGGGCGATCGCGATTTGGCAGTATTGGAACAAGGCACGTTTTTTGGGGAAATGTCGCTGTTTGACGCGGAACCCCGTTCGGCTTCGGTGACGACGGTGGAAAGCTGCGATTGTCTGACTCTCAACCAATTACAACTGATTGACGCGATCGAGGAAACCCCGGAAATTGCGGTGAATATTACCCGCGTCCTTTCCCGTCGGATTCGCGAACTTAACAGCAAAATTAACAGCTACGAAGTACAGATGAAATCGTTAGACTTGAGCAAAACTTAATTGATTTTTTCTCAAGTGCAATATGGTTTGTATTATCTATTCAGGCCGCTTTCTCGACCACGACAACGGGCGATCGCACCCCGAAAGACCCGAACGCCTCACTGCCATTGTTAACGCCCTTAAACAAGCACCTTGGGCGAATTATCTGGAATGGCGATCGCCGACTCCGGTACAAGATCGGGAGGTAATGTCTTGGATTGAGCAACTGCATCGTCGCGATTACATCGGTTTGGTGCGTCAAATTGCTCAAGATGGCGGCGGTCAGTTGACCCCAGATACCCCTGTATCGCCCCAAAGTTACGATGTGGCACTCCTAGCCGTGAGTGCTTGGTTGGATGGCGTGGATTGGGTTCTGAGGCAGCATACCCCTGCTTTTGTGTTAGCTCGTCCCCCCGGTCATCACGCGGAACATCACTCTGGGATGGGGTTTTGTTTGTTTGCTAATGCGGCGATCGCGGCTTACTATGCTTTAGCACAATCTGGGATTGAACGGGTGGCGATTTTGGATTGGGACGTGCATCACGGTAATGGTTCGCAATATTTGACGGAAGATAATCCCCAGATTGCTTATTGTTCTTTGCACCAATCTCCTTGTTATCCGGGAACGGGGGCAGCCCAAGAAACGGGACAACACGGTAATGTGTTAAATATTCCCTTGAAGCCCGGTAGTAGCCTGAAAGATTACCAACCTGCGTTTGAGCGACAGATTGTACCGTTTCTGAGGGATTTTCGCCCGGATTTACTGATTGTGAGTGCGGGGTACGATGCCAATTATGCCGATCCGCTTGCGGGAATGTCCTTACAACCGGGGGATTATCGACTTTTTACTGAGTTTGTCCAACCTTTGTGCGATCGCCTTTTATTGGGCTTGGAAGGGGGCTACGACCTCGATACTTTAGCACAGTCGGTGGTGGCGACGGTTGGGGCTTGTGTTTAGTCGTCGGGATCGTTGGTTTTAGCCATTTGCCAGGCGATCGCGTTGAGGATGAGTTTACCGTTTCCGGTACAGTTTTCTTGATATTCTTCTTGGGACGCGATCGCCATCCCCAAACGTTCTATTGTCTTACCATATTTTTTCTCTTTTGCCAAGTCTTTTTCTTCGGGAGTTAGGGGACGAGTACGTTCGAGAACGGCCTCAATAATTGGGGTATAAGGAGCAGTTTCAGCAGCAGCTTCTTGGACTTCAATTTGTAGTTTAGTCAGTTCGATAATTTCTCTGGCCCCTTGTATTACCGGGAGTAACGTTTGGTCTTGATTTAAGTCTTCGGGAGACTGTAGTTGTAAACTATGAGGAGGGACAAAAAAGATATGTTCTAAACTAATACCATCGGGAAATTTATCAGCCGCAATTTCCCCCTTTTCCCACATATCATTAATCTGGTCTAGGGCTTTTTGGCGATTTTTGGGGGTATCGCCACCCCGACCTTCAACTTCAAGTAAAATGCCTTCTTGAGCAGCAACAGGTTTTGATAAATCGCTAACAGCGACAAAGTGAGTCGCAGCTTTGGATTTAACCATTGGTTTTACACTCCATCATCTCAATCGATTTAATATGGGGAATTCATCCCATTCTTTCAATTTTAGCGGAGACTGGAATAATGCGGTTTAAAATGCGATCGCGAGTCACTCAAGTTTTGTTGAGTTTGAGCTTATTTTTCCTATTACTAGGACAGATTGGAAGCTTGCCTGTAAAAAGTCAACCGCTACTGCAAAATGAAATTCAAAAAACGGCGATTCCATTAGACCAAAATTGGCAATTTTCTCCAGAAAATTCTGCCGACTCTCTAGACTCTATTTCCCACCCCGAATCCCCTTGGCAAAACTTTGAAGTTCAGCAAGCTTTAACTCTCTCCCCATCCCAAAAAACTCTGTGGTTGCGAACTACTATTCCCAATACTAATTTAGCTTCTCCCTATCTTTATGTGCGCGGCATTCCCAACTTACTGAATGTTTATTTAGGAACAGAAAAAATCTATATCGACAATCAAGTTGACGAGTCGGGAGCTATTGTTTCTAATGAAGATGCTTGGTCAATTATTCTTCTTCCTATTCAGCAAAATCCAGAGAATTATCTTTATTTCCAGGTTTATGTTGGCAAGCGGTCTAAATATTCTTTAGTTGCTAATGATTTACCCTTAATTGGCTCGCAAGTTAATGTTGTCCGGCGAGTTTTCTTGAAAAACATATCTAAAGTTGCTTTGGGATTCTTCTTTTTCCTCTGCGGACTGTTACCTTTGATTTTTTCTTTTTTCAAACAAAATCAAAAAATTTATCGTGCTTTTGGGTTACTTTGTTTAACTATCGGTATTTATACCATTACAAAAATTGACTCAGTTCGCTTGCTATTTGGTCAGGGTCAGCTTGTTTTTTACATTCATTTTATTGCTTTCTATTTTCTTCCCTTTACGGTAGGCTATTTCTTCGAGAAAGTATTTAGCGATCGCCCCCTGATTGTTGTAAGGCGTTTGTGGCAAGTAATGCTGTTATCGGCGCTCATTTCTTTAGTATTACTATATGGTAACTTAGTTGCTATTCCTCAAACCTTCTATCTGACGCAATTTTTCGGTTTGTTTGGTTCTTTAGCTTTAATAGCAATTGCCATTCGCTATGCTTTCCAAGGAAGTTTTGAAGCCAAACTTTTTACCATTGGGTTTTCGATATTTCTGAGTCTGGCAATTTACGACTTTATTAACTACATTGTCAATGACGGTAAAAATATAACCAGCTATTATGACTTAGGCTTATTAGTTTTTATTACTTTTTTAGCTATTATCCTAGAACGTCGCTTTACTGAAGCCAACCGTCAACTCAAAAAATACGCGACCCAACTCCGGGATAAAAACAAAGAACTCCAACAACTCAATCAACTCAAAGATGAATTTCTTGCTAACACTTCTCACGAACTACGAACTCCCCTAAACGGTATTATTGGTATTGCTGAATCGCTGATGGATGGGGTTACAGGAGACTTACCCGATCCCACTGTTTCTAACCTTTCACTAATTGTTTATAGCGGTCGTAGATTGACTCAATTAGTCAACGATTTACAAGACTTTTCGCAACTACAACACCACAATATTACACTGAGTACAAAACCTGTGGGAATGCGAGAAATGACTGATATTGTCTTGAAAATATCGCAACCCTTAATTGGTAATAAACCGCTCAAACTCATTAATGATATTCCCACCACTACCCCCCTTGTTGATGCAGATGAAAATCGCATTCAACAGATATTAAGCAACTTAGTCGGTAACGGTATTAAATTTACCCAAAGTGGAGAAGTGCGCGTTTCTAGTCGCGTCGTTGATGATTACTTAGAAATTACTGTTAGCGACACCGGAATTGGTATTCCTCGCGATAAGTTTGAGCGTATTTTTGTAGTATTTGAACAGGGAGATGGTTCGATTTCTCGTAAGTATGGAGGGATGGGTTTAGGACTGGCAATTAGCAAACAGTTAATTGAGTTACATGGCGGTAAAATTCGCCTAGAATCTCAAATCGATCGCGGTTCTAAATTCAGCTTTACCCTACCGCTTTCCCAAAGTCAAGTTGCTGTTCCGAGTACAGGAATAGTGAGTCGAGTTTTAGTACCGAAGGAAACCAACGAATATCAACCCATTTATACTCCGGCTATATCTCTAGAAAATGAAGGAAATTTTAATATTTTAATTGTTGATGACGACCCGGTAAATCGGCAAGTTTTACTCAACTACTTGGCTTTAGAAAATTATATTATGACTCAAGCCGAAAATGGAATGGAAGCTTTGGAGTTAATTAATAATGGCTATCGTCCTGACTTGATTCTTTTGGATATTATGATGCCAAAAATGACAGGTTATGAAGTATGTCAGCGTCTCCGCAATCATTATGCTTCTGGGGAATTACCGATTGTTTTATTAACGGCAAAAATTCAAGTTTCTGATTTGGTAGAAGGGTTTGATTCGGGGGCTAATGATTACTTAACTAAACCGATTTCTAAAAAAGAATTACTCGCTCGTCTTAAAACCCACTTACGCTTGTCCAAAATGAATATTGCTTATGGTCGTTTTGTTCCTCACGAATTCTTAAAATTTTTACAGCGAGATAGTATTGTCGAAGTTCAACTGGGGGATCAAGTACAGCAAACAATGAGTGTTTTATTTTCGGATATTCGCTCGTTTACCACACTGTCTGAAAGTATGTCTCCGAAAGAAAATTTTGACTTTCTTAATTCTTATTTATGTCGAGTCGGGCCGATTATTCGCAATCACCAAGGCTTTGTCGATAAATATATTGGTGATGCAGTAATGGCACTATTTCCCAATACAGCCGATGATGCGGTAAAAGCAGGGATAGCAATCCAAAGATGCGTGTTGCAATATAATTTAGAAAGTCGTCCTAAAAATCAGCCTGCGATCGCGATCGGAATTGGTATTCATACGGGAAACTTGATGTTAGGAACAATTGGGGAAGAACAGCGTATGGAAAGTACAGTGATTTCCGATGCGGTGAATTTGGCTTCTCGTTTGGAAGGCTTGACGAAGACCTACGGAGCGGATTTAATTATTAGCGATCGCACTCTCGAAAGTCTGGAAAATCCCGAACAGTATCACACTCGCTTTCTGGGTAGCGTTATGGTTAAAGGCAAACGCCAACCCGTGAGTATTTTTGAGGTTTATGACGCAGATAGCGAAAGTCTCAGAGTCTTTAAAACCGCAACAAAAGCGGAATTTGAAAAAGCAGTAAACCTATTTCAAGAGCAGAAAATGAGGGAAGCCGGGGAAGTTTTTAGCGAACTGCAACAGCAAAATAATGGCGATCGCGTTCTACAATTGTATCAGGCTCGTTGTTATGCAAAAGTATAAGGGGTTGTTGAGAAACTCAAATTTCTAGCTAAAAAATATGGCAGCAGAATCAAGTAAAGCTAGGTTTCAAGTAAGATTAAAATGGCGGTAATTCAAGTTGTTGGGATTGGTTTAGAAGGGGAAGCTGACTTAACGCCAAGAGTACAAAAAATTGTCAAAGAAGCTGATATTCTCGTCGGTAGCGATCGCCATTTAAACTACTTTCCGGGTTACCCAGCACAACGTCTAACTTGGGGAGACTTTACCACAACCATTGCAACTCTCAAACAATATCAAATTCAAGGCCAAAAAATTGTAGTTCTGGCTTCGGGAGACCCTCTTTTCTTTGGTATTGGACGTTTACTTCTTAGTGCTTTTGCCCCCGAAGAACTGCACTTTCTTCCCCATATTAGCGCCGTACAAATTGCCTTAAATCGCCTCAAAATTCCTTGGCAAGATACCGAAATTATTAGCCTTCATGGTCGCAGTTCTGAAACCTTAATCAAAGCCTTACAACAAGGTCGAGACAAAATTGCTATTCTGACTGATAATATTCACACTCCAGGGGCAATCGCGCAACTTTATCTCGCCCTAAAACTTCCCGTAACTTATCAATTTTGGGTTTGCGAAAACTTAGGAGGGGCTAACGAAAAGCTTACCTCCTACAACGCCACAGAACTACAGTATCAAACCTGCGATCCTCTCAACATCGTTGTTTTAATACGCCAAGAAAACGATCTTATCCTTTCTGATTTGCCTATATTTGGGCTAGATGACTCGTTATTTAGGGGATTTCGCGATCGCCCTGGCCTTATGACTAAACGCGACATCCGCCTCGCAATTTTAGGGGAAATCGCCCTCAAACCCCAACAAATTATCTGGGATATTGGGGCAGGAACTGGGTCAGTGGCTATCGAAATGGCTCGACTTGTCCCTACCGCCACCGTCTACGCGATTGAAAAGACGGCAATGGGTTACGACCTCGTTGTGCAAAATGCCGCCCGTTTTGGGGTCGAGAACGTCGTTCCTATCCGGGGAATAGCTCCCCCTGTGTTAAACCAACTTCCTGCCCCTCACCGCGTTTTTATTGGCGGCAGTAACAATAAAATAGAAGCTATCCTCGAACTTTGCTATCAACAGCTAAACCCCCAGGATGGCCGGGTAGTTTTGGCTTTCGCGACGGTGGAAAATCTCAATACTGCCTTGACTTGGTTGCGATCGCGTTCTTATGCTTATCATCTGCTGCAACTCAATATTGCTCGTTCTGTTCCCGTCGCGTCCCTCACTCGGCTTACCCCCCTCAATCCGGTGACATTGGTTGTAACCCACAACTCCTAACTACCAAGGCACTTTTGCCGTCACTGTCATTAGCCAAGGATGACCCCACCACAGCAGCAGAATAAAGCCCGTAACACCGAGGTAAGCGGGACGCAGAAACTCTTGCCATTTCAGGGTTTGGCGACCATCGAATATCGCCAGAAAGGGGATGACAGAAGTGCGGTCTTTGACTTTGAGAAATGCGTCACCGTAGCGCTGTTCGAGACGGCGATCGCCATGCCATACTGCAAAGAGATGATGGGCAATCAATCCGGCAGAAGTGACGAGCATAAAAGTTGTACCCAGCCAGATAGTGTGGGCAATACACCAGATAACCTGACCCACCATTTGCGGGTGACGGGTGACGCGCATAATGCCCGTTTCGTAGAGGTGGACTTCGGGTTTTTGCAGGGCGGCAATTTCGAGTAAATTAAAGGTCGCGGGATACAGAAAAAAGAAGGAAATGGCGGATAATGTCCAAATAAGTGGGACAACGCCAGGGGTAGTGTGGAAATACCACAGAGTTAAGCCGTCGTAGCGGTGATTGAAGAAGTAGATAATGAGGACGGTAGCAAAGGGAATGCTGACCAAGGCGAAGAAAACGCGGTAAGCCCTAGCACCGATTTTACTTTCTCCCCAAGGTCTGAGAGCAGCTAAACCACTGTGGGCGATCGCGAAACCCACGAGTAACAAGAGCATAATACCGTGGCTGGCTGTGAACCAAGATGCAGTCATTTTCGATCGGTTAAGTTGTAAAATCTGATAAGTATTGGTTATATCTAATTTCAACATAACTTGGGAAGAGTCCCCAAGTATTTGAAGCGCCAATGATCCCCGCCTTATGTTACTGTCAATTCAGCAGGGGCAAATCCTCAAATTGATTGACAGGGTTGTATAGCTCAGGAAAACGTTGGAAATCGCAGTATTTTAAAATAAACCACCAAAAGTTAACTTCATTTTGCACTATTTAGCAAAATTATAGGATTTGCCTTATCGCTGGTGTTCGTTCCTCCTTGTTGTATAAGGGTTATGCCTGATATTCCGTTCACACTCGACCAACTCCGAATCCTGAAAGCGATCGCGGCTGAAGGAAGTTTCAAACGGGCAGCCGATAGCCTGTATGTTTCCCAACCTGCGGTTAGCCTTCAAGTTCAAAACTTAGAAAGACAGTTAGATGTTCCTTTGTTTGACCGAGGGGGACGCAGAGCGCAAATGACTGAAGCGGGTCATTTGTTGCTAACTTACGGTGAGAAAGTGCTTTCTTTGTGTCAAGAAACCTGTCGCGCGATCGAAGATTTACAAAACCTCCAGGGAGGGACACTGATTATCGGTGCATCCCAAACCACCGGGACGTATTTATTACCGCGCATGATTGGGATGTTTCGCCAGCGTTACCCGGATGTGTCGGTACAGTTACAAGTTCATTCTACCCGACGCACCTCTTGGAGTGTGGCGAATGGTCAAGTCGATCTAGCGATTATTGGGGGTGAAGTCCCGACAGAATTGCAAGATGTCTTGACGATTCAAGCTTATGCTGAGGATGAGTTGGCTTTGATTTTGCCCGTATTTCATCCTTTGGCAAAAGTCCAGACAATTCAAAAAGACGATCTCTACAAGTTACAATTTATCGCTCTCGATTCACAATCCACGATTCGCAAGGTGATTGACCAAGTGTTGACTCGTTGGGGTATCGATCCGAAGCGCTTGAGAGTGGAGATGGAGTTAAATTCCATTGAAGCGATTAAAAATGCGGTGCAATCGGGCTTAGGGGCGGCATTTGTTTCGATTTCGGCGATTGAAAAAGAGTTACAAATGCGAATTTTGCATCGAGCGCGCTTCGAGGAAATGGCGGTAAAACGGACATTATCGGTGATTATCAATCCCAATCGCTATCGCTCAAAAGCCGCAGAAGCCTTCTTAAAAGAAATTTTGCCTGAATTCGCTGAAGCCAAGGGTTTAGAGGTCAAGAGTAAGGCACATATTGCCGCAGAGGAAGATTTAGAAGCGGTATCTAGTCCGACGGCAAAGTAATACCGATTAAGCCTTAATTGTGTTGCCCATGATGTCCGTTTTTTTGAGAAACTGATGCTGTTTGTGGGAGTTTAGACGGAGGCAAGTTGTACAGTTCAGATAAAATACTGGATACTAGCCCCGATCTACGTTTGATATGGAAATTCTCTGCACTCGTCCAGGCTGTCCGAGTCCGCGTAACTTTTTTGGCGATCTTGATGATGAATCGAAGTTAAAAACTGCCCAGCAAAAGTATTGTACGAGTTGTGGAATGCCGTTGATTTTGGCGGGGCGCTATTTTCCTTCTAAGCTACTCGGACAGGGGGGTTTTGGGGCGGCATTTTTGGCGGGCGATCGCTATACAACCCGTTTTCGCAACTGCGTGGTGAAGCAGTTTCAGCCGTCGGGCAATCTCAGCCCCCAACAAATGGAAACGGCGCAACGATTATTTGAGCGAGAAGCGGCAGTTTTAGAAGAAATAGGACACGAGCATCCCCAAATTCCTAATTCTTATGCTTTTTTCCCGGTAATTGTGCCAAAATTACAAGGGAGTGGCGAAGAATCCTTTTTTTATTTAGTACAAGAATACATTGATGGGGTGGACTTGGAGCGCGAGCAAGCGCAACGGGGACGAGCTTATACCGAGCAGGAAGTCCGCCAGATTTTGCAGGAAATCCTCAAAATTTTGCAGTTTGTTCACGATCGCGATGTGATTCACCGGGATATCAAACCGTCGAATATTATGCGATCGCGCAACGGGCGTTTGTATTTACTGGATTTTGGTGCGGTTAAGCAGGTGACAGCCGCAGCAGGAGCTACCCAGGGACGCTCGACGGGGATTTATTCAATGGGATTTGCTCCTCCCGAACAAATGCAGGGATCGCAGGTGTATCCTTCGACGGATTTGTATGCGTTGGCTGCGACTTGTTTGATTTTGCTGACAAATAAAGCCCCCGAAGACCTTTATGATGGCTATCAGAATGCTTGGAATTGGCGGGGTTATGCTCCCCAGGTGAGCGATCAGTTGGAGGGGGTTTTGAATATGATGTTGCGCTCTACCCCGAAGGATCGCTTTCAGTCGGCTCAGGAGGTTTTAGAGGTTTTAAATACGGCACCAAGGGCGATTCAGCCACCACCACCGCCTTCTCGTCCTCCCGTATCCGCGAAGACGCAACCCCCTCCGAGGATACCAACTCCACCCCCGGCTTCGGTGGGGCGATCGCGCTCTTCTACGGTTAAACTGTTGGGTAATGCGGCGTTTACGGGTTTTGAAGGGGCTTTACTGTTTTTGGCTTTTTCTAGTATTTTCGGCAATCCTGCGATTGGTTTAGGATTGTGGGGAGTCACGGTGGGGGCTTTGGTTTTTGCTCAGTTTCGCGATATTATCTCTGGCTCAGATTTACCGATTTTGGCGGTTTTGACGGCGGTAGCTTTGTTATTTCCGGGGTTGCGAGGCGGTTTTGCTTTTCCAGAGGTTATTATCGTTGCTGTTTTGGCGGGAGCGGGGGCGATCGCGGTTATGGCGTTGTTTCGCTTAGTTTATCTGACGTTATCGCGCATTTTGTAGTCATTTTTTATAAGTTAATGTCTAAGCAAAATAACGAAACCAAGGTTTTGTTGCTGTCTTTGTTGATTACCGGAGCGGTTTTTGCAGGAGGACTGTGGTGGTTTTTGCAGAGTCGAGGGGAATCAGGGACTAACTCGGATGCGACTGCGGATGTTACGACAACCCCGGAGAATCCCGATAATATTACTCCAGATGTTAATCAAAGGCTGAGTAGGGGCGATCGCATTTTACTGTCCGATGCCAATTCTGCGGCTAAACAAGCGGGGGTGGATGCGATCGCCGAAGGTAATTACTCTGAAGCGGTGAATCAGTTAGAACAAGCTCTAAAAGAGAATCGTAATGACCCAGAAGCGTTGATTTATCTGAATAATGCCCGAATTGGCAATAATGCTTATCACGCGATCGCGGTTTCTGTCCCGATTAGTACGTCACCCAATGTTGCGAAAGAAATTTTGCGGGGGGTGGCTCAAGCGCAACAGGAACTTAATCAAGCGGGTGGGATTAATAATACGCTGTTAAAAGTGGTAATTGCCAGTGATGATGACGATCCGCAGATTGCCAGCCAAATTGCCACGGAATTAGCGCAAAATAGCGATGTTTTGGGCGTTGTGGGGCATTTTAGTAGTACAACTTCTTTAGCTGCGGCCAAAGTTTATCAAGAGCAAGGCTTGACGATGATTTCCCCGACGAGTACGGCGGTAGAATTGTCCTCGATGGGGAATTATATTTATCGCACTGTACCGAGCGATCGCTTTGCGGGGAGTGCCTTAGCGAAGTATCAACTCGAAAATTTGAATTTACAAAAAGCGGCGATTTTCTTCAATTCCGACAGCGATTATAGTAAGTCTTTGAAAAATGTTTTTACCACCGATCTTTTTGCTCAAGGAGGTGAGGTGGTGGCGGAATATCAATTTAATGCTGCGAATTTTAATGCAGCCCAAGCCGTCCAAGAAGCGCAAAATCGGGGAGCAGAAACCTTGATGTTAGTGCCTTCAGCGAACTTGAATTTGGCGCTACAAGTGATACAGGTAAATCAAGGAAAATTGCCTCTTTTAGCCGGAGATAATCTTTATAACCCCCAGGTGCTAGAATCCGGCGGGACTAATGCGGTGGGGATGGTGGTGGCGATTCCCTGGCATATTTTAGCCAATCCTGACGCAGATTTCCCGAAAGCAGCGAGTCGGCTTTGGGGAGGAGAGGTGAGTTGGCGCACGGCGATGGCGTATGATGCGGCTGAGGCATTGATTGGGGCGATTAAAAGTAATTCTAATCGTAATGGGGTTAAAGAAGCTTTGACTAGCTCGAATTTTCAAGTTTCAGGAGCGTCAGGTAATGTGAGCTTTCTACCGTCGGGCGATCGCAACCAAGCAGCCCAGTTGGTGGAAGTCCAACCGGGAAGCCGTACTCAGTTTAACTACGAGTTTGTGCCAATTGAGCCGTAGTTAATTTGCCGTTTTCGACTTTCATTTGCTTTAATTCGTCGATTTTGGGCATTTCTCCCAGGCGCATCAATTCTTCTATTGCTGCCATTTCCGCATCGCGATTACAACCTGCCGCGGCCAGAATGCGATCGCCTTGACGATAATAAGCGATAAATTCCCCAGAATCTACCTCACCGTCGAAAATAATCTCATCCCACTTTTCCGCATGACCCACATAGCGCAGTTTCACGTCAAATTGCCCCGTCCAGAAAAAGGGAACACCGCGAAAAGGAATACTCTGGTTTAACATATTCCGAGCGGCAATGCGACCTTGTTGCGCCGCTAATCGCCAATGTTCGATGCGGGTGGGTTGTTCGGTTTGCCAGTAGGGAAATTGAGCGATGTCTCCCGCCGCAAATACGCTCTCTGTGGCTTGCAGATAGGCGTTGGTGGAGATACTACCATCCTCGTTGGTTTCGATGCCTTCTAGGTAGTCTGTAGCGGGGTCTACGCCAATCCCCACGACGACGAGATCGACATCGATCGGCGTACCATCTTCGAGAATCGCTTTCTCTACTTTACCCTGACCTTGAAACTCCTTGACTTTAGTTTCAAATTGGAAACATACGCCGTTTTCTTCCTGTTTTTCTTGGAAGAACTCCCCGATTTCCGTTCCTAGAATTTTCTTGAGAGGCACTTCGCTAGAAGAAATCACCGCGACGTTTAAGCCCTGTTGACGCAGACTCGCGGCGGTTTCGAGGCCGATGAAGCTTGAGCCGATTACCAGGGCATTCTCGGCCTTTTTAGCGGCTTCCAGGATGCGATCGCTGTCGAGGCGATCGCGTAAAGTAAAGATATTCTCTAAATCTGCCCCCGGTACATCCAGTTTGCGAGCCTTACCTCCCGTCGCGAGGAGAAGGCGATCGTAGTCCAAGGTGGTATTATCGGCAAAAGTAATTTGCTGCTTTTCAGTATTAACTTGGGTTACTCGCGTCTCGGTCAAAACTTCGATATCATGGCGATCGTAGAAATCGCGATCGCGCAACGGTAAAGCATCTTCCCCCGCGTCTCCTTGCAGATACTTCTTACTCAACTTCGTGCGGTCAATCGCGAAATCTTCCGCCGCCGTAATCATCACCACGCGACCCCGGAAACCCTCTTTGCGTAAGGTTTCTGCCCCATGAACCCCGGCAGCCCCCGCTCCTAAAATCACAAAAACGCGATTATCGTGTTGCGGATCGCATTTAGCCAATTTAGGCAAGCATTCTGACGGTGCAGCTTCAGGAACACTTACAATAATATCTTCGCCTTTGACCTCTACCGCAAAACTCGGTACATCGTTCAATCCCGGCGGTTCTTGACCTTCTCCAGTCAGAACATTATAACAAGCATGATGCCACGGACAGATAACGCGATCGCCACTGAGATACCCCTTCGCTAAAGGCGCACCATAATGAGCGCAATTCGCCCCAATCGCTTGATATTTGCCCTCAATCCTCGTCAACAGTACCTTAGTTTTGCCTACAGATACCTGTTGCATTTCCCCATCTTCTAAATCCCCCACTTTCGCCACGACTGCGCGAATCTGTCCCATAATATTCTCCTGATTGCATCTCCATGTCTTGAGGATGATGGCTTTCGCGGTCAGATTCATCTAGCAGGAGGGAGAAAACAGACATCCCGCTTCTTTCCCAAGAGAGAGACAATTACAGCGATTCAGGATCGACTCCCATTTCCCTAAGTTTAGCAGCCAGGCGATCGGCGCGCGATCGTTCTTGCTCCACCTGTCGCTCCAACTCCTGCGTTGTGAGAAACTTACGATTATCGGGACGATACAACTCCAGCGTCTCAGGAGTTAGCACAAAGCGAATCCCCAACCTCGGACTCGTCCAGCCATTCATCTCCTCAATCTCTTGTAATCTTTCCCCAACGCGACGCAATCCTTGTAAATTATTGCGGTCTGGATTGTAGATGTAATATTCTTCCACCCCGTAATTGTCGTAAAATTGCTGCTTTCTCGCCATTTCTGGGGGACGATTTCCGGGGGAGAGGATTTCAAACACCACCTGGGGGATAATATTCTCCTCCTCCCACTGACGATAAGAACCCCGGTCTCCTTTCGGTCTTCCAAAAATCACCATCGCGTCCGGTGCAATGCGGATTTTGGGCTGTCCTTCTACGGGATACCACAACAAGTCTCCTGCAACGAAAACGTCGGGATTATCGGCCAACAGCACCTCTAGATTTTCTTTAATGAGGACAATCCAGCGAAACTGTTGGGTATTATCTGCCATAGGCTGGCCGTCGCTGTCCGGGTAGATGATTTGGCTGGAAAGGGTCATAATATCTACAAAACTCCGTCAATATCGAAAAACTACGCATCAGGGTCAATTCCTAACTCTCGCAATTGAGCCGCTAATCGCTCGGCTCTTTCTCTTTCCTGCTCGGCTCGTAAACGCTCCTGTTGGGCTTGTTGCTGAAACTCCTCCGCTCGTTGCTCCAACTCCTGGGTTGTGAGAAACTTACGATTATCGGGACGATACAACTCCAGCGTCTCAGGAGTTAGCACAAAGCGAATCCCCAACCTCGGACTCGTCCAGTTATTCATCTCCTCAATAACTTGAAGTCTATCCCCAACACGCCGTAAACCATTAAGGTTATTGCGGTCTGGGTCGTAGATGTAATATTCCTCTACCCCGTAATTGTCGTAAAATTGCTGTTTTTTCGCCATTTCTTGGGGACGATTCCCTGGGGAGAGAATTTCAAACACCACCTGGGGGACAATATTATTCTCCTCCCACTGACGATAAGAACCTCTGTCACCTTTGGGTCTTCCAAAAATTACCATCGCGTCCGGTGCAATGCGGATTTTCGGCTGTCCTTCCACGGGATACCACAACAAGTCTCCTGCAACGAAAACGTCGGGATTATCGGCAAACAGCACCTCTAGATTTTCTTTGATGAGGACAATCCAGCGAAATTGTTGGGTATTATCTGCCATAGGCTGGCCATCGCTGTCGGGGTAGATGATTTGGCTGGAAAGGGTCATAATATCTACAAAACTCCGTCAATATCGAAAAACTACGCATCAGGGTCAATTCCTAACTCTCGCAATTGAGCCGCTAATCGCTCGGCTCTTTCTCTTTCCTGCTCGGCTCGTAAACGCTCCTGTTGGGCTTGTCGCTCAAAATCTGCGGCTCGTTGTCTCTCTTGTTCAGTTAGTAAACGCTCCTGTTGGGCTTGTTGCTGAAACTCCTCCGCTCGTTGCTCCAACTCCTGGGTTGTGAGAAACTTACGATTATCGGGACGATACAACTCCAGCGTCTCAGGAGTTAGCACAAAGCGAATCCCCAACCTGGGACTCGTCCAGTTATTCATCTCCTCAATCTCTTGCAGTTTTTCCCCAACGCGACGCAACCCTTGTAAATTATTGCGGTCTGGGTCGTAGATATAATATTCATCTACCCCGTAATTGTCGTAAAATTGCTGTTTTCTCGCCATTTCTGGGGGACGATTTCCCGGAGACAGAATTTCAAACACTACCTGGGGGACAATATTCTCCTCCTCCCACTGACGATAAGAACCTCTGTCTCCTT
>JAWQFT010000128.1:0-15075 GCA_035968055.1 Jaaginema sp. PMC 1080.18
TTATTATTATTGTCAAGACTTGTTCCATAAGGAATTGTAAAGGTTTTGCCATCAGCTACTGTGATTGGAGCAGGTGAACCAGAAGTTTGAATCGAGCTATGAGTATTGGACGATTGATAAAAAACATCTTCAATTTCGTTAAAAAATCCTTTGTTTGTGTAACCAATTCTGCGTCCTAGAGGATTGGTGATAGTAAAATATTGCGAATCAAAGTTAGCTTGAAAAAATCTAGGTGTTTTTTGAAAATAGTTTTCAATGTAAGCATTTTCTATACTTTCAGGTAGTAAAGCAAAAGGGTTTTCAGAACTTGGCATATCAAAAGGACTTGAAGGCTCAAAAATAGATAGAGAATTTCCAGTTTGATATATAAATTTTTCTATTTCTCTGTCTATGTTTAATGAATTTCGGTATTGTAGAACATCTTCATAACTACTTGTCCCTACTACTAAATTCTGCGCTCTAGCAGCTTCAAATTTGACATACTCTTGAAAAGAGTAGCTTATGCTTAATGATCTTAATGAGTCTGTCACAAAAGAATGATATATATTGCTAATTTTAAATTTCCAATTGTTTGAACAACTGAAATTAAATAAACAAACAATATCTTGAGATTCTAAGTGATTATTAATAAATCCTTGGTTTCCTCGATAACCTGTTTCTTCAGCAGCCCATTCGATTAAGCCAATATTAGTAAATGAATTGTTTAAACCTTTTTGTTCAGCAGGATTAGCATTAGTTTTATTGAGATAACTACAATCTAATTTAGATTCTATTTTTGCTGCCATAGCAGTCCCAATATTCTCTGATAGTTCTATACTCCGAGTGTCAGCAGCAAATGATGCAGGTGCAGCGTACTTTCTTACACCATATTGAGGATGAGCTTCGTAGAGATAACCATTGGCGTAGAGAGCGATATGATCGAAATTCTTATACAAGACCAGTTTATATTTGGTAGATTCTATATGAATAGGGTCGGAAACGATTGGGTTAACTGGAGCGCTATTAGCAATATTTGAACTAACGCGAACTGCTGAATTAAATAGAAACTGACTGGCTAAATTGCTTTCGCTTGTCTCAAACACAAAATCTAATAAAGAGCTATTTTCCACTTCAAAGGTATTAATCTCATATCCTTTTTTACCTTCTTTCACATTTATTTCTGATAAGATACTTTTACCGTTTAGTAAAATATTTTGTTGAATGTTGTTTGACTCTGTACTCAGCGATTCAAGCTTTACTTCGCTACTACCACTCGTAAAGCTTCGCCAACGTAATACTAATTGTTTGGGTGTATCTACTCCAGTTAAAGAAAGTCCTTGAGGAGTAAATTGACCCCAAGTTCCTGCTTGAGCTTGAACAAAGTTTTGATCTGCGTCGTAGTAGCCATATTGCCAGCCTTTGTATCCTTGATATCCCATAAAGTCTTGCTGGGAGTTGAATGTCAAAGTTGAAGCAAAGCAGACTTTTGGCAATAACAGAGTGAAGCTAACTAAAAAAACGCTGGAAAAAGTTGAAAAAAGTTGTCTCATGGGTAAATGATGGTGCGCTCGTTTGTAATCTTTGAATTTGAATAATGCACTCGCGAATCGAAAGAAAAAATATGGCTAAACCGGAGTCTAGCCATAGGGAAGCAACGAACTCTATTTCTTACTCGGTCAAAGATTGAGGCTTTTACGCAGGGGTTGAGTATCTTTACTGAATCTTTACAAACTGAGTTGGGTGGAGTGAGGTTAGTACCCTAAGAAGGGAATTGGGGAAACAACACCAATCGCTAATTCCCGATCAACAACGATAAAAGACCCACCCGCTTCTGTGGCACAATGAGAAACGTTCGCGTGCCACTACGCGGATCCGGAGTCGGATCGCCCTGCCGAAACTCGCGACTTTACCAAAATCGCTTTGCTTGAAAATCAGATAAATTAAACTCTTATGACTGTAACTGCTCCTGCTGCACCTGCTAAAACGCGCCGTGTCGTGTTCCCCTTTACGGCAATTGTGGGTCAGGAAGAAATGAAATTAGCATTATCATTAAATGTCATCGACCCCAAAATTGGTGGAGTCATGATTATGGGCGATCGCGGTACGGGGAAATCCACGACAATTCGCGCCCTTGCTGACCTTCTACCCGAAATCGATGTTGTTGCGGGAGACCCCTTTCAAAGCTCCCCAACAGACTTTGACTTGATGAGCGATGAAGTCCGTCAAGCGGTCGAAAATGGCAACTCCCCCGAAGTCGTCCCCAAAAAAGTCGCCATGATTGATTTACCCTTGGGAGCAACCGAAGACCGAGTTTGCGGCACGATTGATATTGAAAAAGCCTTATCAGAAGGGATTAAAGCCTTTGAACCCGGCTTGCTGGCCAAAGCTAATCGCGGTATTCTCTATGTAGACGAAGTAAACCTCCTCGACGATCACTTAGTTGATGTCTTACTCGACTCCGCAGCCAGTGGTTGGAACACCGTCGAACGGGAAGGGATTTCCATTCGTCACCCAGCCCGTTTTGTCCTCGTGGGGTCGGGCAATCCCGAAGAAGGAGAACTGCGTCCCCAACTCCTCGACCGCTTCGGGATGCACGCCGAAATTCGCACCGTCAAAGAACCCACCCTGCGGGTTAAAATCGTCGAACAACGATCTGCCTTTGACCGCGATCCCCAAGGCTTCTGCGCTCAATATCAAGACGAACAAGACGCATTACAACAGCGCTTACTCCAAGCCCAAAAACTCCTCCCCGACGTGGAGATTGAGTACGATTACCGGGTAAACATCTCCGAGATTTGTGCCGAACTGGATGTCGATGGTTTGCGGGGGGATATCGTCACCAATCGCGCAGCCAAAGCCATTGCTGCCTTTGAAGGTCGCACCGAAGTCACTGTGGATGATATTCGTCGCGTTGTCACTTTGTGTTTGCGTCACCGTTTGCGAAAAGACCCTTTAGAATCCATTGATTCGGGTTATAAAGTAGAAAAGGTGTTTAACCGGGTTTTTGGTATAGAAACGGCTGCATAAAACCAGCGTTTGAAAACTTGCCGAATTCGGACGAAACAAGCTAAAACCATAGCAACCGACCAGCGCGATCGCCCTTGTCATTACCCGCTTATGGACAGCCGTAAAGAACCGCTCATCGAACTCAAAGGCATTAGCAAATCCTTTGGTAATAATATTATTCTCGACCGTATCGATCTGACCGTATACCAAGGAGATGCTTTAGTAATTCTCGGACCATCGGGAACGGGAAAATCCACGGTACTGCGGATTATGGCAGGTTTGCTCTCCCCCGATGCTGGGGAAGTTTATATTCAAGGTCAGCGCCGCTTGGGGTCAATCGAAGATAACGATGACCCCATTGGTATTAGTATGGTTTTTCAACAAGCGGCGTTATTTGACTCTCTAACCGTGGGGGAAAATGTCGGCTTTTTGTTGCATCAGCATTCCCGTATGTCTCCGGTGGAAATTCGCGCTTTAGTGGAGAAAAAGCTAGAAACCGTCGGTTTAGAAGACACTTACGACAAATATCCCGCGCAACTTTCCGGGGGGATGCGGAAGCGAGTGAGTTTTGCCCGGGCCATTATGTCCAATCCCGAAGAACCCCATCTTAATCCCGAAGTGATTCTCTACGACGAACCTACGGCAGGGTTAGACCCGATTGCCTCGACGGTGGTGGAAGATTTAGTGCGTCATTTGCAAACAACGGCGGAAACTTGCCCGACTTATGTGATGGTATCCCACCAAGAAAGTACCATTCGCCGTACTGCCGATCGCGTGATTTTTTTAGCAGAAGGACGGGTACAGTGGCAAGGAACAGTAGCTGAAATTGATACTACGCCAGACCCTTATGTACGACAATTTTTTAGTGCCAGTGTGGAAGGTCCAATTCGGATTGTTAATTAATATAGTGTTTGGGGAGAAAAAACCATGCGATCGCGTGCTATACGAGAAGGTTCGGTTGGATTGTTAGTTTTGGTAGCGTTGGGGTTACTCGGCGGCATTACTGTTTGGTTGCGGGGGTTGAATGTGGGTCGTACCAGCTATAGTGCCACCGTAGAGTTTGCCAATGCCAACGGGATGTCTATTGGTGCGCCCGTGCGCTACAGGGGCGTAAATGTCGGTAAAATTATTGCTATTGAACCGGGAACGAATGGCATTGATGTCCAGTTGGAAATTTCCCCTGTGGATTTACTGATTCCTAAAGAATCGGTGTTTCAAGCCAGCCAATCGGGTTTAATCAGTCAAACGGCTATTGATATTATTCCCCTCGAATCCCTATCGAGTCAGGTGCAAAATCTCAGCCCCATTGGGAAAGAATGCGACTCTACCATTGTGGTGTGCGATCGCGATCGTTTGCAAGGCGAAACCGGAGCGACCATTGATGACTTGCTCAATAGTACCGTTCGCCTCAGCGATGTGTACGCCAGTCCAGAATTTGCCGACAACATCAGCCGCCTTCTCGATACCGCCGAAGTAACCGCCGAAAACGTTTCTGTCCTCAGTCAAGAATTGCAGCGTTTATCCCAACTGATGCGGCAACAACTGCCTCGCCTTACCACCACCGCCCAACGCACCTCAACCACCCTCAATACCACAGCATTACAAATTGGCGATGCTGCTAACCGTGCCGTTGTCACCCTGGAAGGCGTAGGACAAAGCGCTCAATCCTTGTCGGGAACAGCGACCGAATTTGGCAACACTGCCCAGAGCCTAAATCTCTTGTCCGATAACGTCAACCGTTTAGTTGATGAAAATCGCGCCAGTTTAAGCGGCACTTTAGTCAGTGTCCGAGATACCAGCGAAAGTTTACAAGACTTATTACTCGCCTTTGGCCCCACCGTAGACAGCTTAAACACCGCTTTAGACCCCGCAGAAATTGAGTTATTAATCGATAATCTCGAAGAATTAATTGCCAACAGCAGCGCCGCTTCTGCCAACTTACGGGATTTAACCGCCAGTTTTAACAATCCCGAACTGATTGTGGAGTTACAACGCACGCTCAACTCTGCCCGCGAAACCTTTGAAAATACCCGCAAAATCACGTCAGAAGTCGATGAACTTACGGGCGATCCGAGCTTTCGCGAGAATTTGCGCCGTTTAGTTAACGGTTTAGGCAACTTACTATCTTCGACGCAGGAGTTAGAGCAACAAATCCAAGTTGCCCAAGCCTTAGAAACTTATCGCGACACCATCCAAGAGTTAGAAACGGCAATGGCAGTTGCGCGCAATCTCCAAGAGGAACTCAAACCCGACTCCCAAACTCCCAAGGTTTTACTTGAAGAAGCCGCCCAGCCGAAAAGTACCCCAACCTGGCGCAAGCCCCAGAAAGTTCAAGTGGAATAGCGCGATCGCCTTGGCATCGGCGAAAGAATGCTAAAAACCGGATTATTCCCGCCGCCAACGTCTCTCTAGCGGTACAATGCCCAATAACCGATCAACTTGTAGGTCAACTTTGCTGCTGTAAACTCCGAAACCACACTATAGGGAATGGGGGCAAGTTCCATAACATCGCAACCAATCACTTCGTACTCTTGAAACAGTCGCCGTAAAAAGCCCGTGAGGGCGTACCAATCCAAACCGCCGGGTTGGGGAGTCCCAACTCCGGGAATGACGCTAGAATCAAGGCCGTCGAGGTCGATGGTGATGAAAATCTTGCGGGTGGGTATTGCCGCGATCGCGTCTTCGATCCAATGGGGATTTTTGACGATTTCGTGCGCCCAAAATACCGGGATATTTTGATTCGTAATTAGTTGAGCTTCTTCGGCACAAATACTGCGAATGCCCACGGGTAAAATGGGTAAACCCAGATCGAGAATGCGCCGCATGACGCAAGCATGATTGTAAATCGAGTCTTCGTATTCCTGGCGCAGATCGCCGTGAGCGTCGATTTGCACGACGGTAAAGGGTTCGTCTAAGGCTTGGGTGTAGGCAGTGACGATGGGGGCGGTGATGCTGTGTTCTCCTCCGAGGGCGATCGCGAATTTACCATCGGCAATATACTGAGCCATACGGGTTTGAGTCCCTTGGTACATCATGGCGCTGCTAGTATTTTGACCTCCCACCGTAGAGGCGATCGCGTCTGCCGTATAAATTGGCACTTCCATCGCAATTTCTCGTTGCAGTTCCACGTCATAAAGTTCCACTTGCTGGGAAGCTTCTAACAAAGCAGCCGGGCCATTTTCACAACCCTTGCGGTAAGTCGTCGTGGCTTCGTAGGGAATTGGTTGAATGACGACTTGGGCATTGTCGTAGGAAGCTGCGACTTCCGAACCGAGAAAAACGACAGTAGCGCGATTCTCAGAAGATAGCTGTTGCATAATTTAATAAAGAAAAGACAGAGCTGCGAAATTAATCTTAAAGCGATCGCGATGCAACTTAATCTCACCGAAGCAAGAACTTGGCAATGGCGCGGCCATAAAATTACTTATCAATGCTGTGGCGACACTGGCCCGGCGGTAGTCATGGTACACGGTTTCGGGGCATCTTGGGGTCACTGGCGCAAAAATTTACCCGTCATAGGACAACAAGCCCGTTGTTATGCCCTGGATTTAATCGGCTTTGGCGGCTCGGATAAACCCATTCCCGGTCGAGAGATTGACTACACCTTTGCTACTTGGAGCGCTCAAGTGATAGATTTTTGTCGCGAGGTGGTTGGGGAAGCGGCGTTTTTAGTCGGCAATTCGATTGGCTGTATTGTGGTGATGCAAGGAGCAGTGGATAATCCTAAATGGGTGCGATCGCTGGCCTTAATTAACTGTTCTTTGCGCTTATTGCACGAGCGCCGCCGCAATAGCTTACCGTGGTATCGCAGTTTTGGCGCTACCGTCATGCAGCAAGTATTGGGCATTCAACCCTTGGGTCAGTTATTTTTCCAGCAGTTAGCCCAACCTAAAACCGTGCGGCGCATTCTCCTGCAAGCGTATCGTCGCTCTGAAGCCGTTACCGACGAGTTGGTGGAGATTTTAATGAAACCCGCTCGCGAAACGGGGGCGGCGGCTGTGTTTTTGGCATTTACTCGTTATTCCCAAGGGCCTTTGCCAGAGGATTTATTAGCTTTATTACCTTGCAAAGCCCTGATTTTGTGGGGGAGTGAGGACCCTTGGGAACCCATTGAGATGGGACGAGATTTGACTCGATTTGCCGCAGTCCAAGAGTTTATTGCTTTACCGGGATTGGGTCATTGTCCCCAAGATGAAGCCCCAGAAATCGTGAATCCGATTTTGCAGTCTTGGTTGTCCGAGTCTGCAACCTGGTCAGAGAGTTGATTTTTTTCTCAAAGGAAATCAAAACCCCAGGTCGGCTAAACCGAGGAAGCGAATCCCTTGGGGGGAAATATCGAAGCGATAGGGTAGCATTTGTACGCCACAACTGCGGGCTTGGCGGAGTAACTCACCGTAGCGAGGATCGGCAGCATCGCCAGGGGAGAAGTGAGTACAGTCACCGCGATTGATGAAATACAGCATCACGGCTTTAGCTTGGGGGATAACCGCCATGAGGTCTTGGAGGTGTTTTTGGCCGCGGGTGGTGACGGTATCGGGAAAAAGGGCGAGTTTGGCTTTAGCCCAGGTGGTACTTTTGACTTCGAGGTAGATGGGGGGTTGGTCGTCGTGAGTGAGAAGGAAGTCAATGCGGCTTTTTTGGTTTATACCGTAGGGGACTTCGGGACGAATATGGGTGTAATGAGGGGTGAGTTCGGGAAATAGTTGTTGTGCGAGGGCAATTTTGACGATTTTGTTGGGTAAGCTGGTGTTCGTTCCCACCCAGGTGGGTGTGGTGTCGTTGACTTGGATCATTTCCCAGGTGTAGGGCAGTTTGCGTTTGGGGTTGTTGCTGCGGGAGACTTGGACGGGGAGACCAGGAATGGCGAGTCCAGTCATCGGCCCGGTGTTGGGACAGTGGGCTGTGATAATTTCCCCGGAGGTGAGTTCGATGTCGGCTAGGAAGCGTTTGTAGCGTTTGAGAAGTATGCCTTCTTGCAGGGGGGGATAGGTGTAGAGGAGGGACTCAGCCACGGTTTTTGGGGGAAAAGGGCTTGCTTAGAGTACCATACAGTTTACCAACTGCCGACAAGTTTGAGCGATCGCGGTTCGTCGGATGTGGCAACAATGCGATCGCAGCCTGATTCGGGATAAGCCCACTGATAGCGGCATTCTCCGGGGTTTCCCCAACACAAACCCAGGTAAAGTTCGTGACGGGTAGCTTCGATTTCGGCCCATTCGGCTTTCGTTGCGAGATTTTGGATTTGCGACTCGGTGAGGGATTCAGGGGGATTTTGGGCTAACCAGAATTGCAGTCCCTCGGTAGCTTCTCGCCAAAATTTGAGGATGTTCGGTTTGGCGGCGATCAGGTATTCTTTGTCTTGGGGAATGGCAATGAGTTGGTTGTGCAGTTCCCGAAAACGCAGGGTTTGACCGCGAAAGGTACATTCTCGCCACACTAACCCAGAGATATTGTAGTCGAGTTGGTAGCGGTGGATTTGGTCGCGAAAGTCCCGATAAGCGTAGACTTTGCTAATTTGACCTCGACCGAGGGCCATGGCTAAAACGGGGTCTTTAAGGCGCTTTTCTGGCGAAATTAAGACTCTTTCGCCGTACCAATTAGCCCGTAATTCGCCATCGAGGATGCTGATTAAATCTGCGGTAGTGTAGGTCATACCGAACTCGCGGGTTGGGTGCTGATTTCCTCGTTTTCTAATTTTTTATGATAACTGCAATTACTCATGGTGGTTGTGCGTTTGGTTACGGGTTACAACGGATTTTAGAAAAATTTAAGAAGGCGATCGCGAGTAGCATTTTTTCAGTTTGAAGTGTAGAGAATCGCCCCAAAAGCTACTGATATCCACACCCGCGTCGCGATCGCTTCTGGGGGAAAGAACGCTATATTCAAAAATGTATTGATAGTAAAATTTTTGAGGTAACACTATTTATGGTACTTTTTGGTTTTGGTAAAAAAGCATCTATGCCCAAATCCGAAGATGCTTTACCGGGACGCGACCAAGAAATGCCCGTTCCAGCCCAGCATTATGTTAATCAAAATCCCCTCAAACCGCCTTTTCCCGATAATTTAGAAATGGCTTTATTTGGCTTGGGTTGTTTCTGGGGAGCAGAACGTAAGTTTTGGCAGCAAGACGGCGTATATTCGACTTCGGTGGGTTATGCAGCAGGTTATACTCCCAATCCGACTTATCACGAAGTTTGTTCGGGAATGACGGGACATAATGAAGTAGTGCGCGTCGTTTACGATCCTTCGGTTATGAGTTACGAACAACTCCTGAAAGTGTTTTGGGAAAGTCATAACCCTACCCAAGGAATGCGTCAAGGGAATGATTCGGGGACGCAATATCGTTCGGGAATTTACACTTATTCTGATGCCCAAAAACAGTTAGCTGAAGCTTCTAAAGCCGCGTACCAAGAAGCTTTGAATAAAGCAGGTGTAGGAGAAATTACCACAGAAATTCTCGATGCACCGGAGTTTTATTATGCAGAAGATTATCATCAGCAATATTTAGCCAAAAATCCCGGCGGTTATTGCGGTTTAGGGGGCATTAATGTTAAGTTTCCCGATGTTAGTTTAGGCGATCGCGCGACGGTTTAGCGTCAAAAAATGGGCAGTAGGGAAAATGAATCTTTATTGCCGGGAAATTAAAACGCGATCGCCTTCTCAAATTGCAGCTATCTCAATCCTCTTCCTCATCTCGCAATAACTCATAACATTCAGGGGGACTGAGTTCGAGAGTCGGTTTAGTAATAGAAACATGGCGATCGCGGTCAATATAAACTAAAACCGCAGCTTTTCGAGGTTCGTATTCGCTAACAAATTGATTGACAGTTTTGATATCCTCAGCGTTAATCCCATATTTTCGTAAGGTTTTGCCCAGAGAAAGACGGGGAATGTAAGTCGGTTGGGGAGGAGTTTCAGAGTCAGATACCACTAAAACAAAACCGCGACGTTGAGTTTGATATCCCTCCCAAGCTACAGCCCCCAATAAACGCAAATTTTCGCCAGTATAGTTGGAATCGGAGGTTTCAGCGAGGGCTGTTTCTGGCTTTTGAGAAGCTGAGAAAAAATTGCGAATTTTACCCCAAAGCGATCGCGAATCGGCAGTATTTGGGGTTGATGAGTCGAGATTGCTAGTAGAAGCCGCAGCCCTTTGTTTGCGTAATTTGGCTTGTCGTCCCATAATTAAACTTTTTGGTTGATTTTACTGGAGTTTAGACTAACATTAATGTGAATTCGGAATAAGCTTCCAAGGTGAAATCAACAAAGCAATTTTTGTTAATTTGCCAAATCCGCTAATTCGTTTTGGACTCGTGCCAGACAAGGTTGAAGGGCGGCAATCGCTGTCTTATCCTGTAACGCCTCAAACCGCTTTAATTCGTACTCTAACGCGCCTCTGAGGGAACGCAAATAACGTTCAATCTCCTCGCCTTCCGTTGCCATTATCACCGAAAACCAAGCCATTTCCGCTTCTACCGTTTGACCTTGCAGTAACCAGGCTAACCCCAAATACCAGTAATTTTCGAGGACATCGGGTAACAATTCAATTACTTGCTCGTATAAAACCGCAGCACGTTCGTATTGACCGCGTTGAAGCTGTAAATAGGCTTGTTCGCTAAGTGACGATAAGGCTTGCGATCGCAACGTTGCCAACCATTCCGCCCATTGGCACGCCCGCAACAACCAAGTACAATTTTGCTGAATATACTCAATTTGCGACCGCAATTCTCGTTCCCAAACAACTCGATCCTCCATCAGCGATCGCTGTAAAACGGCAACAACTGTTTTGATAAACTCATCCTTGTACCCTTGCCAAATCGGAGCGTGATTGCGCTGAAAAAAGCTCGATGTTATCCGGGGAAATTCTCCCGACCAATGGGGATCGACTGGAAGCACGCACCCAAAACCCGCCGTCGTTTCTGCAAGCGCGCCGAGATCGCTGGTGACGACCCAACAGCCACTGGCCATAGCTTCCATGACCGCAATACAAGAGGTTTCGGCAAACGTATTGGGATAGGCTAATAGTGTAGCAGACTGGAGTTCTCGCGCTAGTTGGGGTTGAGGAATCGAACCGATGTATTCAATGCCGTCAGTATTCTGACACAAATCGTAGAGTGGTTGATAGTTTTCGGCTTCTACACTGCGCGAATAATCGCTGTACACTTTCATGCTGGAAAACACTTTCAAGGTAGTTCCTGGAACTTGAGCGCGAATTTGAGGAAAGACCTCAAGCAGCAAATCAAGACCGCGAAAAGGCGTGCTAGTATACGCTAAAACCGGAGGTCGAGACTTATAATCGGAAATTGAATCGCCAAGCGGCAATAAGTCTAAAAATACCGGCGCGATCGCGTTCCGCATCACAACACTCCGCTTGGGTTCGATCCCAAATCGCTGTTGAAAGCGATCGCATTGCCATTCGCTGACAAAGACAAACGCATCATAGGAAGCTCTGAGGCTTGCATCATCTAAAGCCGCTTCGCTGGGCGTACTATGGGAGTTTTGCGTCCAGTAAATTAAGGGAATATCGTCGTTCAATAACGAACGCAGATGTCGGCCATGCTGACATATATTGAGAACCACAACCGCTTCTAAGGAATTCATTAAGGCGGACGAAACGGCATCAAAATGCACGCAGAACACACCTAAAGACTGACCCGGCGTAGTGGTTTTGTTAATGACCACCACCTCATGACCTTGTTGGCTCAATGCTTCCGAGAGGTAACACAATGCCGAAGTCGAACCGCCGAGAGGTTTTTGGTAAGCTGTTTCGACCGTGTAATCCTTAAGACTAAAGTCAACAAAAGCGATTTTCATGGATGAGAAAAATAACAACTTTGATGTTTCAAAAAGTAACCGATTAAATATAAAGAACCCGATAAGATTGTGGACTGAGCAGTGGGGATTGCCCTGTCTAAAGCCGCAAAAACATCTTCAACCACTTCGCATTGGGTTAACCCCGGACACAATTGTTGAGCTATTTGAGCCAAATCCCCAGGAGAAGCGGTACTATGGTCGGGAACGGGGACAAAATACACGGTATCTCCCGATCGCAATAAGGTTCTCAAAATATTTTGATGGTCTTTAGTCGAAAGTATGCCGATAATCCAAGTTTGTGGCGATGGCAAAGTATCGACATATTGACGCAGGGCGATCGCGGCTTCGGTATTATGGGCCCCATCAATCAGAAGACGATGCCCCTTCCACTCTGTCCACTGAATGCGACCTTGCCAGCGAGCGTCTTTAATCCCCGATTGTAGAGCCGCAAGGGAAATTCGCCAATGATATTGCTGTAAAATCTGCAAAGTCGCGATCGCGATCGCCGAATTAATCAGTTGGATATCCCCTTGTAACCCCAGTTGATACTCGATGGGTTCTAGAGGCTGCAATCTACCTGCCGCATTCATAGAGTGATAGGTCGCAAAACGCGCCCAGTCGCCTTCTAAGCGTCGTGAAGGCTCGATCCACACCGAAGGACAGTTGAGGAGGTTTAAGCGGTTTAACACAACTTGCTTGGCTTCTGGGGGCAACTGGCCGATAACTGCCGGACAAGCAGGTTTCAGGATACCCGCTTTTTCCCCCGCGATCGCCGCTAAAGTCAATCCTAGACTTTGCCAATGTTCGAGACTCAAAGAAGTAATAACGGTGACTAAGGGGCGATCGCAAACATTCGTCGCATCCAATCTACCGCCTAAACCCACCTCAATTACCGCAATATCGACTTTTTCTTGGGCAAAATAAAGCCAAGCGGCAGCAGTCAGAACTTCAAATAAAGTCGGTGTCTCTAAATCGGGAGCGATCGCCTTGGTAACCGTTTCTAAAACAGATGCTAACACCTCAGACGAGATCGCTTGTTCGTTAAGACAAATTCGTTCTGTCCAGTTTATTAAATGGGGAGAAGTATAACGCCCAACTTTGTAGCCTGCGGCGGTTAAAACCGAGGATAAATAAGCACAAACCGAGCCTTTCCCATTGGTACCAGCAACGTGAACAATCGGATATTGATTTTGAGGATTGTCCAAATCGCTTAACAATCGCTTAATACGATCCAAACCCAAATGCACCCCGAAGCGTTGAAAATCGCTTAAAATCGCCTCAACTTTATCCGTAGACATTAACCCCTGTCCAATTGCAACAAACGCCAAAACAAAACCCGCCAATCAAGCGGGATTTTGAGCGTAGATATTATCTTATACCGAATTTTGTCGCGAGGCCGAATGATGGTTATCAACCCCGACGCGATCGCGATCGCAATAACGTTTTCCGCGTTTCTGAGGCAAAATAAGGCGCATCGGAGTTACGTTCCACATTTTCCGGTTCTCGCCATAAGCGTTCCAACTCGGTGGCTGGCATAGTCAGATAAAGAACATCTCCCGGTTGCAGCGATCGCTTCAACAACGGCCAGCCCTGAATCAACCCCTCAGTTGTTTCAATGTATAATGGCACAAAATCCGCTTCTTTTGCCGCTTCTGTGACCGTTTTGTAGCAAAAAGGGTGTTTTTCTTCCAGAGTTGTCGCCAAAGCCACCCAGAGTAAATCGTCAGTCATACCATTCCCCAAAATTCGACCTCCCAAAGCCGCCGCCGCAAAAGCCGGAGTCGAGAGTTCATTGGGACAGAGTACCGTTTCAAACCCAAAAACCTGCTGTACCGACAAAGAAAACTGAGGGTCTTGATTCCGCACGACAACGGGGAGTTGGGGATGAATTGCCCTCGCACACAAAGCAATTTCGACATTGATCATATCATCAATGGTCAAAGCCAAGAGCGCTTCAGCATTCTCCAAATTCGCCGCCTTCAGGGAGTTAGACAATCTCGCATCTTCAATCAAAATCGGAATACCGAGCGATCGCACCGAATGTAAAAAGCGATTATTCGGATCGCAATCAATCGCCACCACCTCGTAACCGTGATTCACCAAATGCTGAAGCGTCCGCATCCCCACTTCCCCCACGCCACATACCACATAATGACCGCGCGAAGGCACTCTCGCCGCATCCCAAAACTGACGCAAACGAGTCCCCAAAACAAAATCATTAATCAAAGCGTAGCAAATACCAATCACCCCCGCCCCAATAATCATCATTATGGCAGTAAACACCTTAATGGTATCGGGAGATTGTTCGGCCACTTGTTCTTGACCGCCCGCCCCAGTAATCATGCCGACGGAAAAGTAAAACGCATCGACAATAGATGTATTAAAGTTAACGCAGACATAAGTCAACGTCGCCAGTAAGATCGTCCCCAACAACGCCAAAGACACAACCGCCACCGAACGTCCGTATTGATGAAACGAGCGGATGTAAGTCCAAGCTTTAAACCACTTGCGAAATTGGGAACGACGCGGATTGCGGACGCGGAGTTGAACGCCTACAAAAAGGCGATCGCCCACTTGTAAATACCGTTCCTCCACAATCGCCGAAATCAAATCCAACTCGCCCACTGCCGGGAGATAATAAATCAACATTCGCGTGGGATTATCCCATAATTCACTGAGTTTGCGCCCCAACCAAGGGTGATCGGCAGTAATCACTTCTTCATAAATCGGCCAAGTGCGATTGAACAATTGTAAATGCCCGATCGCCTCATTCCCCAAAGCCGCAAACGCAAAAATCGGGGCAGCCAACGCCGAAACGCTCATACTCACATGATTGGGCAGCATCCGATCCAGGCGATCGCCCAAGGTATGGTTGAATAAACGATTGATAATGCGAATATGGGGATTAACCGTGCGAGCTTGGGTAACAATCGCCAAATTCAAAGAATCGTCATTACTCGCGAGTACCAAGGTTTGAGCGTGACGAATGCCCGCCGCGATTAAGGTAGCCGCCGAGCGTAAATCCCCGATAATAATATCATCGTTGCGTTCTCCAGGGATAACGCGATCGCTAATCCCCACCACTTCTGCTCCTTGCTGACGCAGTAGGGTAAAAATTTTATAACCTGTTCGACCGAGGGCGCAGACAATAATTTTGGGTTTCATGAAGGTAGGTCAAAAAGGATAAGATCAAACACCACACAACAACTACATCAATTAGCCTCTTTATTCTGACGCAAGATGGGCGAAGGAAGTGTAGCCCGTGACACTCTCTTCGGT
>JAWQFT010000129.1:0-15065 GCA_035968055.1 Jaaginema sp. PMC 1080.18
CCACTACCTACTGCCCAATTTCCTCCCACTCCCCCCGACTGCCCAAAACTACTGCCCCTTAATCGCTGATAACTGAAAATGCTAACCAGCACTAAAAATCCTTGGATCAAACAACTGCGAAAATTGCGATCGCGTTCCGAACGCCACAAACAAGCAGTTTGCCTTATTGAAGGAACGCACCTCCTCGAACGGGCTTGTGAATTTAACTATACCCTCTCAGCCCTTTGTGCGACCCCAGATTGGATTGAGAACCATACCCCTTTGTGGCAACAAGCCCAAACTCAGGCCGAACGGACAGAAATTGTAACTGCTCCTGTTTTAGAGGCGATCGCCACTACTGTCAATCCCGATGGTGTGATTGCTACCCTATCGCGATCGTGCCTTCAGCGTCCTTTTAAGCAGCCTCTAAGCTTAGTTTTAGCCCTTGACCGACTCCAAGACCCCGGCAACCTCGGCACGATTCTCCGCAGCGCCGCAGCGACTTCTGCGAGTGGGCTATGGTTGAGTGAGGATAGCGTCGATCTGGATAATCCGAAGGTGTTACGAGCTTCGGCGGGGGAGGGGTTGCGATTTCCAGTGGCGGTATGTTCGACTATACAGGAGGCGATCGCCCACAGCCAAGGGGCAGGATTGCAAGTTGTGGCGACTTTACCCCAAGCTGAGTTGACTTATTGGGAGGCTGATTTCACCCAACCCACTTTGCTTGTTTTGGGCAATGAAGGGGCAGGATTATCCCCAGAGTTGGCGGCAATGAGCGATGTACGGGTTAAAATTCCTTTGAGTGCTGGGGTAGAATCGCTAAATGTGGCGATCGCGGCGGCTTTGTTGTTGTACGAAGTGCAGAGGCAGAGGGGTTTTCAGTTATCAGTCAACAGTCAACAGTCATCAGTGTTTTAGGCAGTCGGGGGGATTTGGGCAGTAGGTAGTGGGCAGTAGGTCTTGGGGAGTGGGAGGGAATTGGGCAGTAGTTTTTGGGCAGTAGGTAGTGGGGGAAGAGTGGGAAGAGGGGGATGTTGATGAACAACCAACAAGCGCCGATATCCCGCGTCATCAAGAGGCGCAAGGGAACATTCGGCAAGACACCAACAACAAATAACCAACAACCAACAACCAACAACCAACAACCAAAGTGGTTGAAGGCGATCGCGATCGGGGTGTTGAGCGTTATCGTGGCATTGCCGGGGATGGCACAGCCGTTGGACGATACGCGAACTTGTCCGGGGGATGCAGAAACTTTGATGGCGCTGATGTTGCGAGATTTGCCAAGTTATGCTAATCGGGTATTAAGGCGATCGCGTATTCTCGACAATCCCGATGACGACTACGATCGCAGCATCTTTCTGGCTGGCAGACCGGAGTTTCAACCCCTCAGCCTCAGTCCGATTGCTGTCTCGCAAGTAGGAGACATCGATCCCTCCGAACCCCCACAGCAAGTATTTTTCACCACCTTAGAGACAATCCAGCACCAGGATCGCCTGTACCGCGTGCAAAGTTATTATTGGTTGTTTCTTTCAGAAACTGAAGTTGGTTGGCGTTTATCGCTTCTGTACGCTCGTCTGGGGTCAGCGAATGAGGAACGGACTGCCCTACCCCCCAGGGAAAATAGTAATGGCATTGTGGGACAAGCCGTTAAACTTTGGTTACGAGACTGTCGCAACAACGCTATTCGGCGCTGACAATTCCCCAGAGTTAAGGTGCTAGACTTCGATGCGAGTTTTACGGGTTTGGGAGGGGGAAGAGGGGGAGGAGAAGAATTGTGCAGCAGGTGTGCTATTAGTGATACCAAAACCCACTTATTTGTCGAGTCCGCGAAGTCGGACTTTGCTCTCATTAGCCCCGGATTTTAATCCGTGGGCGGGTTAGCTGGATAAAGGGGGTATCGCGCGCCGGATTTGGTATGACCAAGTTGTAACGATGTGAGCGTAAATGACCCCAAAAAAGGGGCTTTGAAGCTGATTCTCGCTTTCTGAAAATTACACCTTGACTCCGGCTGAGGCGCTACTGCCTAATTTACCGAATGCGCCATGCGACAAATACCGCGAGAGGAGGATTGAATGAAGTTGCACCACTCTTGCACCAAGGGAGAATCAAATTCTTGAGCGAGTTTTGCTACTGCTTGAGATGTGTTCAAATGCGATTGATAAAGTCGTTTGAAAGCTCGTCGCAGTAAGAGGCGTTCGGTATCGGAAAAGCCAGCCCGTTGCAAACCGACAACATTCAACCCCATGACGCTGCTGCGCGAGAGGGTGTGAGTCATGCAAAAGGGTAAAACATCTTTGTGAGTGGCTGTTCCCCCAGAAAGCATCGCCAGGCGACCAATGCGGGTAAACTGATGTACGAGGGAGTTACCGCTAATAAAAGCGCGATCGCCCACTTCAGCATAACCGGCAATTAATGCCCCATTGGAAATGACGACGCGATCGCCAATGCAGACATTATGAGCCAAATGAGAAAACCCCATCAACAAACAATCATCCCCGACGCGAGTCACCGTATCGGGCTTCGTACCGCGATGAATCGTGACTCCTTCGCGCAACTGACAGCGATCGCCCACAACAACGTAACTTTTGGCATCTTGGTAAGCAAAATCTTGAGGAGTATCCCCTAAAATCGCCCCGGAATGAACCTCGCAGGCTTCTCCTAAGCGGGTATAGGGCAAAATCGTCACATGGGGGCTAATAATACAGTTATCGCCAATTTCCACGTCGCGAGCGATATAGGTAAATGCGCCAACTGTGACATTTTTACCCAATTTCGCGCTCGGTTCGATAACGGCGGTGGGGTGTATGCTCACCTAATTTTTACTCCCATGCTGCAAATCACTCCAGGGTTTATTATCAAGGACGAAGCCGCGACTTGGCAATATACTCTCAACTTGCGGTGGGGATAGCAATAAATTCCGGCTGACTTTGACCGGTTAACAGTTGCGTTGCCATCATTGCCGTCATGGGTTTGGCAAAGAGATAACCTTGACCTTGAGGACAGCCTAATTCTCGTAATAAGTCTTGTTGTTCGGGAAGTTCAATACCTTCAGCGAGGGCATTTAACTTTAAGCCAGAAGCCAGGTTGAGAATTGTCCGTACAATTTCGCGGCTGTCGGCGTTGAGATGGATGTTGGTGACAAAAGAGCGATCGACTTTTAGGGTATCGATGGGGAAACTTTGCAAACGGGCTAAAGACGAATACCCCGTACCAAAGTCGTCAATACTGAGTTTCAAGCCGATACTTTTGAGTTTTTCGAGCTTTTGCAAAACTGATGTAATATTTTCCATGATGGCGACTTCGGTAATCTCTAAGCACAAGTTGTGGGGATTAATTGTAGTTTCAGCGATAATTCGGGAGATTTTGCGGGTGAGATGGGATTGTCCGAGTTGTCGCCCTGCGAGGTTGACGCTCAGGGTAAAATCGGGATGCAAGGTCTCGATGTAGGGTTGCCAAGCTTGGAGTTGCAGACAGGCTTCGTACAGTACCCATTCTCCGAGTTCGACGATGAGGTGGCTTTCTTCAGCAGCCGGAATAAAGCGTCCGGGGGAAATCAAGCCTTTACTGGGGTGATACCAACGAGTCAAGGCTTCAAAACCGAGGAGTTGGTTGGTTTGCAGATCGACGAGGGGCTGGTAATGTAGATGGAGTTGGCGATCGCCCTCGGTATCGAGTTGAGAGGAACGTAAGGCTTGCCGCAGTTCGCTTTCGAGTTCGAGTTGCGATCGCGCTTCTTGATGTAGTTCTCCTTGGAAAACATAATGGCAAGCACGACCATTGCGTTTGGCGCGATACATGGCCATGTCTGCATCTCGTAACAAATCCATGTGGTTGTTGTAGGGTTGGCCAGTTACGGTATGATGGCTCATGGCAATGCCAATACTGGCAGTAACCCGAATCTCTTGACCTTGGATATAAAACGGCGTGTTCAGGGTATTTTGCAGGCGTTCGGCGACGATGACGGCATCGGGAAGACTGTGAATTTCTGGCAGCATGACCATAAATTCATCTCCCCCAAAACGAGCTATAGTGTCTTCGGTTTGCAAACTGGAAGTCAAAAGTTGACCCACAGTTAACAAGATTTCGTCCCCACTACTATGACCGAGGCTGTCGTTAATCAGTTTGAAACGGTCAATATCGAGGGATAATACGGCAAAACGCGGTTTGCGGCGTTGGCGGACTTGTTCGAGTAAGACTTTTAAGCGGTCTTTGAATAAGGTGCGGTTGGGCAGTTGGGTAATGGGATCGTAAAGGGAGTGTTCGACTAATTGGGCTTCGGTGGCTTTGCGATCGCTAACGTCTTGAATAATACCAATATCATACAAAGGTTGTCCCTCGGCATTGTAAACCAAAGAAACGGTGAGATTAACCCACTTAACTTCCCCATTTTTACAGATTAGGCGTTTTTCTTTTGTAAAATGATTAATTTCGCCGCTATAAAGTTTGTCCATCCAATGTAAGTTGATATTCATATCTTCAGGATGGGTAATATCGCGATAGGTAAGTTGCAATAACTCGGCTTCGCTGTAACCGAGGAGTTCGCAAAATTTCTGATTGACTTGGATATAATTCCCGGATAAATCGGCGCGGTTTAAACCGATGGCAGCTTGCTCGAAAATACGGCGAAATTTCTGTTCGCTTTCTTGTAACGCGGTTAAGGCTTGCTGTTGTTCGGTAACGTCGCGACTTACCATCAAAACAAACTCTACTTCCCCGACGGCGTTGATTTCGGGGGTAAGTTTGGCTTGGTAATATTTTAATCCTTGGGGAGTAACGTAGCTAAGATCGATGATTTGTTGTTCTTGAGTCTCGAAGGTATGCTGAAGGTGGTTTTGCCACTCGATGCCTTTTTGGGGAGTGGAGGTGGTTTCTTTGATATGTTTGCCGATAAAGTGTTGACGGGATAACCCCGTGGCAACTTCGATGGCAGGGTTGATATAGACACAGCGACATTCTCGGTTGTAGCGCACCACAATATCGGGGAGATTTTCAGCGAGGGCGCGAAATTGACGTTCTTGTCGGTATAGTAGGTCTTCGATGGCTTTACGATCGCCAATGTCTTCAATGGCTGCGATAAAGTAAAGACAATTTTTGTGGCGATCGCGCACTGCTGCTACAGTAAGTTTGACCCAGCAGGTTTGCCCATCTTTTCTGAGATACCGTTTCTCCAAGGAGTAGTTGTTGGTTTTGCCTTGGAAAATTTTGAGGTTACATTCGTGGTTAATGGGGCGATCTTCAGGATGGGTCAAATCGTTACAAGTACGCTGCTGGAGTTCTTCTAAGCTATAGCCGAGTAAGTTACAATAGCGTTGATTGGCTTCGAGAAAGCGACCTTCTGAGTCCATTTTGGCTACGCCAATGGCGGCTTGTTCAAAGATGGCCCGGAACTTTTCTTCGCTGTCTTTTAAGGCGGTAATAATTTGTTTTTGGCGGGTGATGTCGTGGCTGACGATGGAGACAAACTGGATTTGTTGGGTGTCGTCAGTTTCGGGAATAAAGTGAAATTGATAGTTTTTTTTCCCGGCTACTCCTGGCCATTCTAGTTCTATTTTTCGAGATTGTTTGACGGTAAAGGCGGCTTGGAGATTAATGCGCCACCATGAGGCTAAATTAGGCGGTAGATTTAGTTGGTCGTAGGGTTTCCCTAAAATTGCTGCGGGAGGGATGTTGAGTTGCTGACAAAATGCCGGGTTGGCATAAAGACAATTTAAGTGACGATCGAAGCGACAAATTGGGTCGGGAGAGTTATTGACTAGGGTATTGAAGTTGGGTTCCCTCGTAGTTGCGATATGATTGATTAAGACTAAAGTGTGCTTGGTATCAAGTCTCGATAGGATGGCTTGGTACTGCTGAATTTGGGAGTCGCGGACGATCTGGTAAGTTAACTTGGTACGATTGTTGTGCGATCGCGCGATCGCTTCTTGACATTGAGACTGGACGGTAGCGGGTAAAACTTCGCTCAACGATTTACCCACCCACTGGGAAGCTAAACCCAATTCCTCGGCAACCGCTTCGGGATAAGACTCTACAATAATACCGCGATCGTCAAGACAAAATATTAAGTCGGCTGCACTGGCTACGATAGATTGAATCAGATTGGGGGAGTTACTCATCGTGAAGTCTGAATGTGGCTGTTTCATGTCATTCAGTTAAGCAATAGCGAGGGTGGCAAGGGAAGTATTATGACTTAGGGTTATGGGTTTAAAACTGAGGAGCGATTGGCGATAATTTGCGATCGGATTCAAAGACATTAGCTCCCTTATGTTGATTTCTTAATATTATTTCCTCTAATTTGTCATAGTTTTCTCAGGTTCGTCAACTTTAAAAGTAAGTTAATGGGGTCAAAAATAGAAGTTTTGCCGAGTGAGTTCTCGATTGAGGACAAATTTTGATTTTTTGAACTAGGGTATATTCTTGCTTGTTTAAAATCTCCGAAAATTTTGGTAAGCTCGGTAAATTTGCTTGGGTGCAGAAGCCGCCCCATCGTGGCCGCATTGTTGTAAGATTTTGAGCGTCGCATTGGGTAAAGCATTACACAACTTCTCTCCTAGATAGGGAGGAAACCAACGATCGCGATCGCCCCAGAGAATTAAAGTCGGTTGTTGAATTGTAGCTAATTCCCTTTCAATCTGGGTCATTAAATTCGGTTGATTTTGACTTTTGGCTTGCAGGGCTTTGAGGGCTAATTGGAGATCGTTTACATAAGTCGCGATCGCCCCAGGCATATTAACATAAGGATAAATAATGCCACTTACTTCTTCTGGGGTAATATCTTGGGGATTAACTACCACTTCTTGGCGGCCATAAGTCACGATTGTATGTAAGAAAGGCGCGAAATTTTGACTTAAGCGAGTTTGGTCAATCCACTGAACAAAATCCAAGGGAATATGAGCGAGTAACGGCATCCACCAGTTCGGTAAAGTTTCTAGAAAAATGGGTACATTAATCAGGATCAGTTGTTTAAATAAAGTCGGTTCTCGTTCCACAGCCGCTAATGTAATTAATGCCCCTAAAGATTGAGCCATTACGGTTACGGGTTCGTCGAGATTTAAGGCGTGAATAATTTGTAAAAACTCAGGAATTTGGTAGCCAATTTGACGATTGAGGACAGTAGCAGCAGAAAAGCCATGACCTTTGGCATCGAAACAAATAACGCGAAAGTGTTGCGAAAATGGCTCAATTAACCGCCGCCAACTGTAACTCCAACTGCCAATCCCATGAAAGCAAATCAAAGGCGATCCCTGACCTTTTTCTCCGTAACTAATGGCGAGGGGATTGCCAAAACTATCTGTGATGTTCAGAATTTTGCGTCCTTCGGGAAAGGTATCTCGCCACCATTGTTCCATAAGAAATATGTTTGTGACTGCGCGATCGCGGGATTTGTAACTTGACTTCGATTATATTTTAGAATGATGAAATTAAAGATTTAGACTCATAAATGCGCCCATGAACAGGGAAAATCAGGTAAGATGGCGGTCAATCCCGAAGCTGATGGGATTGGGTTTACTCGGTGCGATCGCCTGGAACTCGGATTTCGCGATCGCCCAAGACTTAGACTTAGATCGCTTTCTGGAGTTGCCCTCTCCGACTCAGAATGACCCCCAACGCACCGAAGCCGACCGTTTGGTAAGATTAGGTGGACAAGCCGAACGCCAGGGCTTATACGACAAGGCAATTGCCTATTGGCTGGCTGCGGCTGAGATTTACGATCGCCAAGTCGATCTCCGGGCTTTGGGCTTGGTGTACGATTACCTGGGGGTGACTTATGCTCGACTCGAACAGTTCGATCCGGCTGAGAATTATCTCCGTCGTCGTTTAGCTATAGCTCGCGATCGCAGCGATTTTCGCGGGCAGGTTTATGGTTTAAATAATTTAGGCTCGATTTTGGTGCAAAGAATGAATTATGCTGACGCGGAAACGGCTTTTGTGGAGGCGTTAGAAATTGCCCGCAGTATTGAAAGCGACGCGGGACAGGGTTTGAGTTTGAGCAATTTGGGTTTGGTTGCAGCCCAACGTCGAGATTATTTTGAGGCGATTAAACGCTATGAAACGGCGTTGGTTTTTCGTCGTCGGGTGGATGATTCTCTCGGAGAAATTAATACCCGTAATAATTTAGGGGATGCTTATTTGGCGCTGCGGGATTATGATAAGGCGATCGCGGCTTATGGTTATGCTCGGCAATTGGCACGAGAAGCGGGTGATGATGCGAGTCAATTGCGATCGCTAGAAAACTTGACAAATGCTTATATTCAAGCTGAAAATTTCCCGGTGGCGTTACGTTATGCCGATTTTTGGATGGTATTAGCCCGCGATCTCGAAGATTTGGAATCGGAACTTAAGGCGTTACGTTTAGTCGGTCAGGTTTATGTACAAATGGGTAAATTAGATTTAGCGAGAGATGCTTTTTCTGGGGCATTGGCGATCGCCCTTTTGCTCGAAAATGATTTAGAAGAAACCTTTTTGAGGGCTGAACTCGCCCAAGTATTATATTTGCTACAAGGTAGCTAATTTCTCAGGAATTGGACGCGATCGCGCTGTAGTTTAATTCAACGAAAAGTTGAGTTTTACAAACAACCATGAATCGCTTTTGTGTCGGGTTATTTTTGAGTTCTTTATTGGGGTTGGGCGGCTGTCAACTCAATATCCAAGCCCCAAAAATTGATGGGGAAACCCAAGCAAAGTTTTATATGCAGGCGATCGCGAAAGGCCAACAAGCCTATTATCAAGCCAATGGTAATTTTGCCAGTTCTCTTGATACTTTGGCCTTGGACTTTAATCTCGAAACCCCAGATTATTACTACAGCCTCGTTTCTGAAGGTAAAAGCAGTCATCGTACCATTATTACTGCTACAGCCAAGGTGGATAATCTCCCCAGTTATGCCGGAATTATGGTGATGGAAACGACGAATGAAAGCTTAGACGCGATCGCGAATTTTTGTCAAACGGTTGAACCTTCAAAAATTGCCCCTGTCTTTCCCTCTCAGATTCCAACGGATCGCATTATTGATTGTCCTCCCGGTTCTGTTCCAGTTCAGTAGGAGAAAATTAAGGCAAGTTCTCATCAAAATTTAACCCCTAATAAACACGACTCAATTATCGCAAAAACGCGACCTTGAGATGTTGACAAGTTGCGCGATCGCACTGGATGCGTTTACAGTGAAACTGTATTACCCGCTCACTATATTTAGCGAACTTATGAATTCTGTAACGACACTGATTAGCTTTAGCTTATTTTTAGTTGTCTTTTTAGGAGTTGGTGCGATCGCGGCACTTTTTTCTCAAGATACTGAAAGCGATTACTTATTAGGAGATCGGGCGTTTGGACGTATTGCGGTGGGGCTGAGTGCAGGGGCAACATCCAATAGTGCTTGGATTATGATTGCAGGAGTCGGGGCTGCTTATACTTTTGGGCTTTCATCGTTATTAATGCCCCTGGCTTTTTTTGGGGGCGATTATTTATTTTGGCATTTCTTCTCCCACAAAATCAATAAACTTTCTGTCGAAAAAGATTTAAAAACTATTCCTGAATTTTTGAGTTCGAGTTTGCCTAAAGCTAAAGGCAAAGAAGTGGTTCGCTTTGTCGTTGCTATTATTATGCTAATCTTTGTAGGGACTTATATTTGCGCTCAATTTTCAGCAGCCGCGAAAACTTTAAATGTGTTTTTTGGCTTAAATGAAAGTCTGGGAATTTTTCTCGCTGCCGGGGCAATTTTATTGTACTGCGTAGCGGGGGGTTTACGAGCTTCTATCTGGACAGATATTGTTCAGGCTGTAGTTGTGGTTTTTGTGGCTTTTGGGATGTTAGCGGTGGTGCTAAATTCTGGAGGAGGAATTGGTGAAATTTGGCGCAGTTTGCGAGCAATCGATCCAGATTTAGTGAATATCACTGCTGGCTATAATTTTTGGACATTAATTGTTTATATTGTTGGTTTTTTCTGTTTGGGATTCGGCTTTGATATTTCTCAGCCCCATTTTTTAGTACGGTTATTAGCCAGTCGTAACCCCAATGAAGCGAAACAAGCACAATGGGTTTATTTAACTTATGTTTATTCAACTTGGATTGCCATGCTTTTCTTTGGCATTATCGCCCGGATATTAATTCCTAGTTTAGATGACCCCGAACAAGCTTTACCTTTTTATGCGATGCAAAGCTTCAATCCAGTATTGGTGGGGATTGTCTTAGCTGGAGTCTTTTCTTTGATTGCGTCTACGGCAGATTCGCAAATTTTAGTTTGTTCGAGTACCTTAGCCAGAGATATTTCTCCAAAGTTTTATCAAAAAATGTCGCGTCGTTATGGGGTTAAGTACGAGCAATTCATGACTTTAATTGTAGGGATTTTAGCGGCGATCGCGACCAATAATTTGACCGCTACTGTTTTTTCAATTACCTTGTTTGGGATAGGGGCAGTTTCGGGTTCAATCGGTCCGGCAATGTTGGTGGTTTTAACTCAGCGCCCCACTCATTATCAAGCTCTCAGCGCTATGATGTTGGCGGGTATGATTACCAGTATTATTTGGCGTTTGTTGGGTTATGGTGATGTTTTATCAGAAGCCCTACCCAGTTTTATTGTTGCTTTAATTACCCACGAAGTTTTGATGCGAATGGTGTTTAAACCCCGTCTTGGGAGTCGCTAACGCGATCGCATCTTTGCAAACGACTGAATAACAAAACAATCTCATCAATGGCGGCTTGTTGAACTGAGGTGGGGGCGGTACTATGGTTGAGCAGAATACTAAACGCAACTGTACCGTAGTCCTGCACTTCCAAGTAACCCGAAAGGGCAGATACTCCGGTTAATGTCCCGGTTTTCGCCCGCAGTTGCCCTTGGAAGAGGGTATCCTGGAAGCGACGGCGCAATGTGCCGTTTTCCCCGGCAAGGGGCAGAGAATCGCGATAAACGGCGGCATAAGGCGAGTTATTCATGGCGATTAGGGTTTGGACGAGGGCTTCGGGGCTGACGAGGTTTTGACGAGATAATCCCGATCCATCTTGGAGGGAGTAGCTATCGGGGTTGACTCCAATATCTGCAAGGATATCTTGCAAGGCAGTTAAACCGTTCTCAATTGTGGCAGGGAAACCGAGAGAGATGCCGATTTTGTACAGTAGGGCTTCGGCGTAGAGATTATCGCTGGGCTGGTTGGTATTTTGGATTAATACCGCGAGATTTGGGGAGTGGATGGCTAAAGATTGGGCGTTGGTATCGGGAAGTATGGGATCGGAAATCAGGCGAGTTTGGACGACGTGAATGCCGTTTTCTGAGAGAATTTGCAGGAGGCGATCGCGAAAATAAGCGGTAGGATCGCGATAGGCAATTCCCCACAAATCCGATCCTGCATCTAGGGCTAATTCACCGCGAATGTGCAGTTGAGGTTCTCCGAGTTGACCGTGAATGCTGATATTGTAGGGGGTATCGGGGGCGGCAGTGAGGGCATGATTGACGATTTGCCATTGTTGGGCTGCGATGTCGTCATTCCAAGTCATTTGGACGGGTTCATTTAGATTTTGGGGTTGCAAAATCAGGTCGAAATGGTTGCGATTGAGTATTAAACTGTTGACGGCTGTACCGTAGTAGTAATGAACGTCGTCGTATTCCCAAGTCCCGTTAATGCCGGGGGTAGAAAAGTGGGTATCTTCGATCCAAAGTTCGCTGATGGTGTTTACCCCTTGGCTTTTCAGTTGTTGAGCGATCGCGTTGAGATGTTCATTGGTTAAACTGGGATCGCCTCTACCCGCAATGTGTAAGCGAGACAGGGTGGGGGGCAATCCGCTTGCATAGATAGGAGTTACGATGCGGTAATCGGGGCCAAATTTGACTAAAGCGGCAGCAGTGGTGAGCAGTTTGACATTAGAAGCGGGGGTGAAATAAGCTTGGGCATTTTCGCTATAAAGGGGGGTTTCGCTGTTAAGGGGTTGGACTAAAATACCCCAACGATCTCGCGGAGTTTGTTTTTGAATGGCGCTAATTTCGGCTGCGAGATCGGCAAGACACAGGGGTGTATTTTTGTTTGGGGGTGTTTGAGCGAGTACGGGGGCGATCGCGCTCGTCTGCAAGAGATTGAAAGGAATGGCAATCAATAAACCGAAAATGGTCGAAATCTTCATCAAAAATCTACAAAATAACTGGTAGAAAAAGTTAATATTGCTTTACAATGAATCCAGGGCAGGCATCAAGCAACACTCAACAGTTCATCGTCTTACTTTAGATGCTGACGAAATAGCAATCCGAAAGTCTCATATTGCCAGAAATTATTGCTATTTTGCCCCAAGCTGACTCAACCGCAGCAAAACTGGAAAATCAATCAGGAGGTAAAGCAGATGTTTAAAATGAGTTTGACTCATCCGGCTCGCATCGTGCAACTGTCCGAACAGATTAAAGTGGAGACAGATATCCAGGATCGTCATCTGCCAGCATTGCGATCGGGATTCGCGGGTTATCCGGCAAATCCTCGCTGGGATGGTGCAAAGTTTATGACTTGGAAAGTCGGACGACAATGGCGTAATGCTTTACAAGTCGGGACAATTATCATCCGAGAATCCGATGCAGTGTTAATTATGGCACAGGAAGAAGAAGATACCGATACAGATGAAATTATACCGAAGGCGCAGGAAAAGCGTTTCCCCTCGTTTTTGTCTCGTTTCGATTTCAAACATCCATTGGTGCGTTTCCACACGCCTCAATCCCCAGTTTGATTATTTAACTTTCTTCTGGAAGTCCCTCGCTACTTTGGTTTTGAGGGATTTCTTTTTGCTCGGAAACGACGGAGATTGGATCGCCGATTTGCATTGAACCTTCGTTGAGAGGAATCAAGTTTTCACCAAAAAGAATGCCTTGGTGGGGAAATTGACGAAAGGTACTGAGGGTTTTGAGGGGTTCTTGTTGGGGGTTTTGTTTTCCGGTAATTTGGTCGGTGGTAGTGACGATACAGCGACTACAGGGCTTGACGAAACGGCATTGTACAGTGTTAATTTGCAGGGTTTCCCAGGTGCTTTCTTGGAAGGGAGTCTCGCCTTCGATAACGATATTGGGACGAAAACGGCTCATAGGGACGTTCTGGGAGGTATTTTGATATTTTACCTCTAAACGGCGGTTAAGGTCGGCGAGAGAGGCAGTATTGGTCAGGAGAATGGGATAAGCATCGGCAAAGCTGACGGTTTCTTGTCCGGTGGGGGCATAATGGGGATCGACGAGACGAGGATGTTGGGGGGTTTGACGCATTAAACGGACGCTGTGGCTGAGGTGGAGTGCTTTTTGCAGCCAGGTGGCTACGGTGTCTCCTTGATCGATGGCAGTAACGCGATCGCGCCACACTTCTACGGTGCGTTTTTGCCCGTTTAAGGTGGGTTTGAAGGTGAACGGGGCAATTTCAACGTTTTCGCTGCTGAGGGTGATTTCCTCGCCGTTTAACGCCACGACGATCTGAGCCATTTGCGGATACTGGCGTTGAGTGATAAATTTGCCTGTAGCATCTACGATCGTCATTTCGCGATCGCCCCATTGTCCGCTTTTGAGGCCATTCGCGCTGACTTGAGCGGCATTCAAACTCAGACCACGACAGGATTTGATGGGATAAATCCAAAGTTCGGTAACTAACATAGCAAAATCTGTATTGAGTCACAAAATATTATGTCTCAAGATAGAGTCGAATATATTGAACTATTTTGGCGTTGTCCAGAGTGCGGTAAAGAGGATATTTCCGCGATTCCCCACCTCAACCCGACAGGATGGTATTGTCCTTCCTGTTTTTTTCGACGGGATAATTCCGTGCAGTTGTACGAAACCGAGAATAGCAGAGTGATTGACGATCCCGAACTGATCGCCAGAATCGAAAAGGGTCAAGTAGACTGGGAGTGCAAGCACTGTGGTGCGCTCAATCCCGATACGGGAGTGACTGCCGATCTACTCGTCTGCGATGTTTGTCAAATGTGGCAAATCGACCCAATTGACCCATCTGCGCCGCAAAAAGTGACTTCTGGGGGAGTTATTCCTCAGCAAAGTCAGATAGCTAACGCATCTACGCTTTCTACTGAGACACTAAGCAATTCTTTCTCCTCACAAAAATCTTCTCTTCGTCGTCGCCGTTCGTTCCGTAAACTTGCTATTGTAGGAGGTCTCTTAGGATCGGTGGCTTCTGGAGGTTGGTGGTTTTTCAGCGACCATCCCATTGAGGTGACGGTACAATCCCTAGCCTGGGAAGTCACTGTGGATGTCCAGCAACTTCGACCTGTGGAACGTTCTGGTTGGGATGAGACTGTTCCGGCTAATGCAACTATCCTATCCTCGGAAAATCGCCAACGAGGAACGCGGGAAGTCCAGAGGGGAACGAGAACTGTAATGGTGGATGAGCAGTATCAAAGCGGGACTCAGACGGAAACTTATACCGAACAGGAACAGTATCAGAGTGGTACAGAAGAAGTTTGCACGACGACATCTACCGGGACAGGTGCAGGCAAGCGCACTTGTCGCAATGAACCTGTTTATGAGACTCGTTCGGTAGAAAAAAGACGCGAAGTTCCGGTTTATAGCACACGCCAAGTTAACAAACAAGTTCCCAACATGGTAACTGAGCCAGTGTATGATACTTATATTTTTTACAGGGCGAATGAGTGGCAACACGCTCAAACTTTTACAAGTACGGGGTTTGACGATGAACCGCGCCTAGCGCCCAATCCTCAGTTAGATAATTTACCTTATCCCGAACAAGCGTTATCTCCGGTTACAACTTGTCAGATTACGGGAATGTATCAGCGTCAGAACGAACAGAAAATCGAAACTTGGGGGATTCCTTGCGAACAGTTCGATCGAATTGATACGGGAGAAATCGTGGAACTGGAAATTGCTTGGAATGGACAAGCAACGCTGCATCAAATTTTGTCTGATTAAGGCTTTTTTGCAGTCAGAGTGAATCCGGTTAATTGGTGAAACTTCAGAACTTCGGTTTCCAATTTTGCTTACACAGTAAAGTTATGATTTTAGCCAAAAAGTGGGGTTCTCAATTTGCTATAAATTCAAAGAGATGTTATCAGATGGAATCAGAAGTGTTGAATGGTACTAATGAACTAACTAAAAATAGATACAAGAATC
>JAWQFT010000130.1:0-14906 GCA_035968055.1 Jaaginema sp. PMC 1080.18
AAATAAAATAAATATCATTAAACTTAGAGTTAAAAAAGTCGCCGTTATTTCATTAAATGTCGATTTAGCATACCAAAAAAGAGGACTGGTAATTAGAGACAAAAGTAAAATATACCTATATATTTTTTGATTTTGCTCTCTGAAAAAATAAAAACAAATTGACAAAATACCAATCAAAGAAAAAGTATTAATCAATCCCAAAATACGCAAATTTAGAGTTTGGTTGAAGCCTAAGTATTCAAAAAATAATGAAGGTATGAACTGAAATATTGGAAAATGAACCACAGTACAATATTTAAACTGATATTCAGAGATGCAACTTTTTATTTGTTTAACTCCTTCGTATAGGGCAATTGTATCTCCTTCAAAATGAGAATTTGTTAAGATAATGAATATGGTCAATGCAAGGTAAAAAACAATGTAGTTTTGATAAAAGCTTTTTTTCTTTAATCTTGTCATCAAATACTTCATAAAAAATCATGTGTATATTCATAGAGATATTTAGCTGATATATCGCTGGTATAAGCTCTCAACATTCTGCCATTTATATTGTTGATCGACAAACTTACTGCCTTGAATTCCTAGAATATAACCAATAGAAATGGTTAAGTATTTGAGAGCAATTTCGAATTCAGTTTTATCGCTGTACCATAAGCCCCCATTAGACCTACGACATTGACCGACTAAAACATCACACTTACCGTTAACAAGAACGGGCTTTTTCATCAACCAGGCTTCCAGTAAGACAATGGAAAGGCTTTCATAGGGAGAAGGCATTACTAATAAGTCACAAGCCGCAAGAGCGTCCCATTTTGTTTGCTCCTCAACAAAGCCGAGAGCAATAATATCAGGATGCTGCGGAATTGTCATCATGGGTTGGCCCAACAGTACCAGTTTTCGGGGTTGGGATTCTTGCGATCGCAACTCGATAAAATACTCAAATAGCTCATCACAGCCCTTAGAAGGATCGATACGACCGATGTACAACAAAAATGGGTCTTGGATATTATACTGCTGTCGAAACTGTTCTGCACTGTAATCAGCAGGAGGTTCGACTGCAATACCCGCAATCGGCCCGTCGATGTTGAGATGGGAGAAGCGTTTTTGGACAAAATCTCGTTCTTCGGGGGTGTTAAAAATGAAACCGCGTGGTTTGTCGAAAAACTTGTCCCACATACTCATATAGATTGTCCATTCGTCGTGAGCAAGGGGAGCAAGATACGCTTTATCAGCAACGAGTGGCAGAATAAGGTAAGTTGTCGCGTATAAGTAGCCAAAAAATATAAAAGCGTCATATTGATGTTGCTGCTTTTTGACATAATCGATAAGGTCAATAGACCAAGGCCCTTGTGCTTTCATCCACGTTTCTTGTTCGGATAAAGAGGCTTTTGCAAGACGGGAAGTAATCTTTTCTGATAGTTGGTTAAAGTGCTTAACATTGCGTGGCTTTGTAACCCGAAAGCGACGAACTTTTGCAGCACCAATGTCTACTACACCTGGGGGGTAATGATTCTCCCAGGTCATGTAATCTAAAGCACAGGTTGTTAAAACTTCAACGTCCCAGTATTTTGCCATACGTTGAGCAATAGTGAGGCAGAGATTTTCTGCTCCTCCACCCACTTCAACACCACAACGCTGTACTACAAAAGCAACTTTAGTCATTACTCTAACTCATCCGCAGGATAACTACGGTATAAGAAAGCTGGTTTTTTTTCTTTAGCAGGTTTGGTATTAGTTGCTCGCAGAAAAATGTACTGACCTAAATCTTCTTTGCGATGGTTCAAAAAAGATTTTAGCTTAAATCCAGAAGCATAAGTATTGGGATGATGGGGGTGTACATCTGCTGTAAATATGGTTTGAACTTCAAAACCTAGGTGAGTCAGAAGTAAGTAGAGTTCGTGCTTATTATATTCTCTGTTATGTCTACCATAGGGGTCGTAACCAGAGTAAGGATCGTATATATTCTCTCCTGTAATCATCCTGACAACATTTTCTAAGCGGCTAACATTGGGGGTTGTGAGAATTAGGCTTCCTTGAGGTTTTAAGATGCGCTTGATTTGCTTTAAAACAGCAACGGGATCCATTAATAGGTGTTCAATGATTTCGCAAAATAATACCACATTGAACTGTTTATCGGGAAAGGGAAATTGGTCTGATTCAATATTAAAATGATGCGATTTTAATTCGATTGCTTGGGTTTGGTGTGAAGTGAAATCTTGATAATTCACTTTTTGAACCACTGTAGAATCAAAATCAGAACCAAAATAATTAGCTAAAGTTAAATCAAGCTCGGTAAACTCCCGTAAAAGAAATGTTGTAAAATAGGGGTTTGCTCCGAGTTCTAAACAATTACCCGTTAAAGATTGTGTTAATCCATAAGTATAGACAAACCGCCGAAAGTCATGAGTACAATAGTTTATCATTTCTTGTGGCGGCGCATCAGCAACACGAACAGACTGCAAAAAATTAAAGAGTTGCTGTTCTGTTACTCCTGAAGGTAATGGCAGATCGGGACTCAGTGGAAATAAATCTTTTGATGCTGTTACAATTTTTCTGAGCTTTCCTTTAACTTTCTGCAACATTTGAGAACTTGGCTGATTGGTTTGATTCATGTTTATAATATTTCAATTAATTGATTTAAATTATGCTGAATATTTTTTAATAAAAATTCTTTACGTCTTTTTTGTTGAGCTTTGAGGACGGTAGTTTTTAAATCTCGATCGTTCATCAAGAGTTTTGCTAAAGCGGCAACTTGTAGTAAATCATCTTTACTATTGAATAAGATACCACCATATCCTAATGTTTCAGGAACTGCACTACTTTTGTAAGCGAGGACAGGAATATCAAACCACATAGCTTCAATGAGGGGAACACCAAAGCCTTCGTGTTCGCTCATTGACCAAAAAAGATGAGCAGTACGATAATATGCTAAAAGTTGAGCATCGTTGACTTGTCCGGTAACAATGACGCGATCGCTCAAGTTTAGTTTCGCGATCGCATTTAAAATATGACAGTAGTAAGGTTCAGTATTACTCCCCCAACCGATTAAAATCAAACGAGCATTAGCATCTAAAGTCAAGTAATGGCTAAATGCAACCAATAAATCTTCTTGCTTCTTATTAGGTGTAATACGGCCAACAAAAATAATATTTTTAGTACCATCTTGATACTGACTCATAATAGTAGGATCGGGTGCTATATCCCACTGTTGTGGATCGACAGTAATAGGAACAATGGTAGGTTTTTTAAAGCCTAGTTCCGTCAGTTCGGTAGCATTATAGGTTGAAACACCTGCGGAAATTGGGAAATAGGAAGCCAATTTAGACAAGTCCTTTCTTCCTTGTTCGAGGAGATTAGCGAAGTGAGGATCGAAGGGTTGAAAAAACTCAGAAGGTGTGATGTTGTGGTAAATTAGACATTTAGAACTGGGATGTGCGATCGCGCAATTTGTAATTTCAGGATTGCCAATAGAGTGATGATAAACTAAACCAGCATCAGGATTTATTTTTGATTCTGATAAAAGCTTAACTTCCTGAATGACGCGCGGGTCTACATAACGGGTAAATATTTCTGAACGATAACCCAAATCTCGCAAATAGTTTCTAATTGCTAAAGCTTGATTAGAAATTGCATCACCGTAACTAAAATTAGGCAAAAGTTGGTGAATTGCTTTGAGCTTGGAAGTAACAGAAGTAACTTGACTAATTTTTGGATTGGACTTTTGAGCAGTCAAACCTAAAGCGACTTCATAGCGTTCTATCACTTTATCCCAAACCGCATTTTCTTTAGCATAATTATAACCTTTTAGACCATAGTCTCGTAGTTGAGATTCATCTAATTTATCTACTTTTGCGAACAAATCTGCCCATTCTGGCTCTGTTCCTGCTAACCATCCTCCTTGAGATGACTGGATTGCAAGAGCGGTTGCAAGACAGTCTTGATGAGCCGCAACAGGACGCTGGTTGAACCAAGCTTCCATCATGACACGAGAGTAACTTTCATTACGGCTGGGTTGGAATAGTGCTAGACAATTAGCAAGTAGTGATGCTTTTTCTTCTTCTTCCACTAAACCTAGATCGATTAGCTCGAAATCGCGAACTTCTATATTTCCTGGTCCTGCAAGAACAAGCTTTAGATTTGAATTCGGATTTTGTTGTTTGAAGGTTGCAAAAGCTCGAATGAGTAAATCTGTGTTTTTGGTAGAATCTCGTCTTCCTAAGCAAAGGATATACCGTTCTTTTTGAATAGGAAAGTTTTGAATTGTTGTTATATTGTTAGGATGAGGGATTGTCGAATTATTTTCTACACCTGCTCCTGCAACAATACTTTTATTTATAATACCTGGCCCATATAAATTTTGTGCTAATTTTGCTTCACCCTCACTAATAAAAAGAAGGGCTTTTGCTGCATGAAATATTGTCTCAATTTGCGGGAGATAAGCATAGACTTCATCGTGTAAACAAGGTTGTAAAAAGGCTCGTTCAGAAACAAGTGGTAATCCCCGAACAACGATACCATATAAATAAGGTAGGAATAAAAAAGCTTGATAAGAATTATTATGTTTTTTGAGATACTTTAGCAGTTGCTTGGAATTAATATTAGCGGTAGTAAAAATATTAGCATCATGAAGATTAACAGGAGATACACCTACTTTAAATTGGGAACTTGATAAGCTTAATAGTTCTAAGTTAACCCGATCGAAAGCTGCACGATCGCGTTTATCCACTCGAAATCGCCGTACAGTTAAACCTTCTTCTTTCCGCTTTCCAGCTCGATAATGATTCTTTGACCAATCATCTTGAAATGAGCGACAACAAGTGGTTAAAACTTCTACTTGATGTCCTCTTTTTGCTAAACGAGTTGCAACTTGCCAGGCTTGTTGCTCTGCTCCCCCTTTTAGTTCTTTTCCCCACCAAGGAACAACAATCGCGATAGGTTTCACGATTTTTCCTCCTCTACATTGTTCAACTTTTCGCGATCGAGTTTATATGCGATCGCAGCGTAGTCTTGATGACCATAAAAAAGCTCATTAAATCGCTGGATAATGGCTTCCTCTCCCGGTATATGAGAGTTGAAATCAACGGGATTGAGCGGCAAAATATCTACAGGTTCAAATCCTGTATTTTCCAATAAAAATTGAGTTAATTCGCTGGGTAGGGGATTGCGGTGAGTTGGATCGAGATAAAACGATTTGCTTCCCACCATAACATTCTGAGGATTAGGAGTTTCAAAAATTGATATTCCCCCCGGTTTTAAGACTCGGATTGCTTCAGCGAATAATTGTAGCAGTTGAGGGAAAGGAAGATGCTCGATAATATGAAAGCCTGTGATGGCTGCTAAACTTTCTGAAGGAAGGGATTGGAGGTGTGCGATCGCGTCTGCTTCTTGTACATCTAAATTCTGTCCTTGACATTCTGCTACCATAACCCGATTACAATCGATTCCTTTGGCTTTATAACCTTTATCTTGTAATAATTCTAGCCATTCTCCTCGTCCACATCCCAAATCTAAAATCAATTCTGAAGTAGAAAGATCGGCTTTTTCTAAAATGGGTAAATAGACTTCTAAACGTTTTTTAATTTCTTCAGAATTGCCCCGAAATCGGTCTTCAAAAGCAACATAAAACGCATCTTGTAAATGTTCTAATTCTTGGGCGATCGCTTGAGATTGTATATCCGAATTATTCGTATTCTTTGATAGATTTGAGAGGAGTTGCTTATAGTGAGCGACTTCTGTTTGTAATGCTTTAACTTCTGCTACTAGATTTTGATTGCGATGTTCGACAATTTGACTTCTTGTTTCAATGGAAACTAAAACTGACTGAAGTAGTTTAAGACTATATACAAAACTTTCATTAACGGCTCGTTGTTTTTTAAATAAAAAATTATAAATTTTAAGAATAAAGAGTAGGATTTTTTGAGATAAACTAAAATTAAAAGGGAAACGTGCGAGCTTGGCTGGAACTTCGGTAATTTTTTTAGAACTTTCCTCAGCATTTTTGAGCAAAGCTTCAAGACGGCTGACAAAAACACTATCAGCCGTAGACATTTGACGACCCGTTATTTCATCTTGAGGTACTTTAGAAGAAGCTCTATACTTTTGAGCCTCTGCTTTGACCTTTTTCATGAGTTCGTCAACATTAATTTCAGGATTATTGGCTTCAATCATTGCTGAGTTTAGATTTAATATCAAGATAAGTTCGTATATTCTAGATTGGCGATCGCGGCTGTTGCATTTAAGTCTATCAAACCATCGCAAGATTGATTTCCAATGACTTCCAATACCATATAGTCATCAATCCAGTCATAGCTAATCCCCGTGCTAGAGTGAGTCGCTATTGATAAACTATATAATCCTTTGTGTAAATGACAAGTCAAGTCGAAAGTAATTTGAATCTTTTGATTTTCGTGCAAACTAGGTAATGATATTGATAATAATTGTGTATTTGTTCCATAAAGAATAATTCCGGTTAAAGTTCGTAGAGAAATTCCAACAATAAAATCATCGATCTTTTGATGAGCTACTAACTCAATCGTAATTTTAAAATCCGAACCTGTCTGAACCTTACCTTTTAAGTTATTATCAAAATTATCAGAAATTGTCGCATTTTCTATTGTTAAATTGCCGTTGCCATGTCGATGCCAGTCAAAGCTATAATTTTCTGTATCTGCGGAATTACCGCTTTTAATTTTTGCGGGTTTATTGGTTTGTTCGCTACTGAGTAAAGCGACATAGCGATTAATGACATATTTAGGTGTTCCTTGCTCTAGTAATAAGCCGCAATTCATTAAAATAGCGCGATCGCACAAAAACTTAATACTCGATAAGTCGTGAGATACTAACAGTAACGTCACCCCTTCTGCTTGCAACTGGCGAATTTTTTTCATGCAGCGAGCCTGAAACTTAGCATCACCTACAGCCAAAGCTTCATCTACTATCAAAACTTTAGGATCGATATGGGCTGCAACCGCAAAAGCCAAACGAACCGCCATACCACTTGAATAAGTTTTTAAAGGCTGATCGAGAAAATCACCAATATCAGCAAAAGCGGCAATATCATCAAATTTGGCAGCAATTTCTTTTTTGCTTAATCCCAAAATTTGACCATTGAAAAAGACATTCTGTCGTCCGGTAAAATCAGGATTGAAACCACTTCCCAACTCCAGCAAAGCTGAAACTCGACCGTTTACTTTAACCTCTCCTTTTGTCGGTGTCAGGGTTCCGGCAACAATTTGGAGTAAGGTACTTTTACCAGAGCCATTCTGACCCACAATCCCCAAAGTTTGCCCTTGAGCAACCTCCAAATTAACATCCTGTAAAGCCCAAAATACCTCTGCTCGACTGCGGTTAGGCAGTAATACCTCTTTCAAACGGTCAACAGGACGGGCATAACGCTTATACGATTTTGATACATTTGTCAAGGAAATAGCAACTTCACTCATCACACCATTGCTGCGGAAGCAATCTTTAGAGTACATCAGCAAATGCAGATTGTAAGCGTCGGTAGACCCAAAATCCGCCGATGAAAATCAAACTCGATAGCACTGTCGCTACCGTCCATTCCCACCAATGTCCGATACTACCCACCAAAATTAAATCTCGATAAACCTGCGCGATCGCGGCTAAAGGATTGATCCAGAATACAACTTCAGAGAAAGGTTTGGGAATAGCTGAAGCCGGATAAACAATCGGTGTCAGGTAAAAACCCAGGTTGAGGGCTATCCCCACCGTCTGCGGGATATCTCGCAAAAACACAGTCAAGGCTGCTGTCAAATAGCCCAATCCAGCCGTCAACAGCAGTTGGGGTAGCCACACCAACGGTAGCAAGAACAAGCTAGAATGCAGTGTTTGGGTGGAAATAAGCACAAAACTCATCAAGAGCAGCAAACCAAATATACTTTCGAGGAATGTTGATAAAATCGGTACAATTGGTAACAAAACCAAGGGAAAAAGCACTTTTTTGACCAAATTCGTCTGACGTAGCACCGAGCCTGTCGCTTGCACTAAGCCATTTGTAAACGTCATCCAAGGCAGCAACCCCGCAAACAGCCATAATCCGTAACTCACATTACTCTCAGGTAATTCTTGCAGACTGAGTTTAACCTGCAAAACCACAGAGAAGACGTAAGTATAAATCAATAACTGAGCCAACTGGTTAAGCAACGGCCACAGATTGCCAAAAATTGACCCTTTGTAGCGGGCTTCCAAATCCCGTTGTACCAAGGCTTTGAGTAAATCTAGCTGCGTCAAAAGCTGCTCGTTTGCGGGTCTGTGCAAGATAAACTGTTGGAGTTGACGGATTTTTTTCTCTATTTGTTGCAATACTCTTTATCCCTATCCCTAAATACTGCTGTACAATATGCTGTCAATAATAAGTATGAAATAACTGCCCAATCTTTTGCTATTCTGCTTTTGTTTAGTATGCCACTACCTCAGACCCGATGCGTAAACTAAGAACAATACAAGCTGCAATTGGCGGATTACTGGGATTAGCCATCCTTTCACATTTACTCGTTGCTGTCAATCCCGATCATACTTTACCTGCACTGCCTGAATTATTTAGTATAGCTATTTTTAGTGGTGTCATAGTTTTTGCTTTTTCTTCTAAAAAAGAACTTATTCTACCTCATTTTCTATTGAAAAAATCAGAAGCTATTACTTTCGGTTTAATCTGGTTTAATGTATTATTTTTAATTGGGTTTAGAGCTTTTTGGTCAATTTTCAATACCCCCAACCAAGCCTGGATTCCTTGCAAAATAGCCCCTGGTATAGCTACCAAAGTAGAGTGTTTTCTGCAAGCTGCTATTATTCAACACTACGGCTTACGAACATTTTTCATGCTTATTACTGCCACGCTACTGGGTAGTCTGGCATTTATGATTTCTCGTAAAGTTAAAAGCGGTTGGCAAATATTATTAAATTTAATTGTCTTCAGTTCTTTTGTCGTTGCGGCAACCGGGTTGATTTGTAACACTTTGGGAGTAGAGCAAGCTTTACCCAAAACATTGATGGCTAGTGTTTACAGTGGTATGAATATATATCGCATGACTCAAATTTTTGGAAATCCTGGTTGGGTATGGCCCTATATGGGCCCTGGATTAGCCATTAGTTTTTGGCTGATTTTAGCTTCGTCTCACTGGCTCAAAAAAAGCTTATATTTATTAATATCTTTATTAATAGTTATAGGAATTTTGGCAACACAACAACGAGGAGGATTATTACTTTGTATTATATATTTTGTGACTATACTAATTTATATATTAATAAATCAAATTAGAAATCGGCGTTGGTTGTCCTTGTTTTTGATATCTTTCCTAACAACTATATCTGCAACTTATATTTTTGGACAGTTTCACAAGCTAACATACAACACAGAAATTTCTAATTCTCGCTTGTTGAATACTTCGTTATTTTTTGATAAAGAGCGTTTTCAAATTTGGAGTATTGCTTTTAGTTTTTTCAAAAGAAAACCTTTATTGGGTCACGGTTATGCCAGTTGGTTTCAGTTAGCTTTGCAGGGGGGACAAGAAAATGCTGAATTTGCTGCCAGTGGTAATATTTTAGATACTGCTCACAATACGATAATACAAATGTTAGTAGAAATAGGTATTATTCACACAACATTTATACTATTGATTTTAGGTTTCATTTTTTACTTAGTTGTACAAAAAATAAAATTTGTTCCGGAAGGAAATTTATTAATATTACTTACTTTAGTCTCATTTCTTTTGCCAATTCTTGTTCAAGAAATTGATTATATTCGTCCTACATTTTATATCCATGCTATTTTCTGGGGAACTTTAGCAGGAATGTCTAATTCAAATCATAAAAATGATGATTTTACATATTGCAAAGTAAGAGTTTCTCAAATCAAAAAAACTAGCGTTATTATCTTCGTAAGCGCGATCGCGGGAATTATTTTTTGCTTCATTAACTTCAGCTTTGGTGCATTTGCTTTTGAAGCACATCTATCTCAACCTAGTCCCGTCCTATTGCGCTGGCTGAATCCCAACACCAGTTTAGTATCATTTAGAACGCCAGAAAACAAATATTATTCTATATATTCTACTAATTTAATTCAAAAGCCGATAGAAATTAAGTGGAAGGAAGGCGATCGCCCTTTTTCAATAACTTCTGAAGACAATACAGAACTTTCAATCATTACCCAAAATGGTAGTAATTTATTGCCTCAACGACGTAATTTTAAATTTTCGGAATCTGTGCCAAATGGAACTCGTTGGATTAGCAGCCAAATTGCCTATCCTCCATTGCAATCTAATCTCAGTATTCCCTGGTCAAAAAATATGTATTGGTGGGAAATTGTAGAAGGGAAATTAGGCCGTTGGTGCGGTCAAGATTGCTGGTTTTTGGCCCAAAGTTGCGGAGTTCGCGATCGCGTCAACTTTTCTGTCTCTGCACCGGGACGGGATAACATCTCTACTAATCCCTTATCATTCAACTTAGCAGTGTATAATCTTCCTCAAGGCAGTCAATTTTCAAGTCAAAGTTTAGAGAATATATCCTCACCCCTGACTCAAGACCAATATCAATTAACGCAGCCAGAGGAAGCCCAACAACTGAGTATTGAAGGTAAACTTGACACTGCTTTCTATCTCGTTCATGTCGAAACACAATCTACTTTCACACCCGCTTCTAATGATAGAAATTTGGGAGTATTTATCCAGGAGCCAGATTGCTAAACTAAAGATAGCAGAGTCAAAGCAACTCTTTACTTAAGTTGCAATTAAAGTTACTTACTCTCTAGAGGTGAAATTTTAGCGAGGGCTTGCTTCAAAATGGCATCTTTATTAACCATACTTTCCAAGGTTGTCGTTTCATAAATTCCTTCTGCTACTTCTAAAGAAGCACGATCGATAGCCATCGGATAAGCAACTTCCAAAATTTCTTCTAGTTCTGTAACTGTGAGGTAATATCCTCCTGATTTGCGACGTTTATTTTTTTCTTGAATTTCCCTAGCGCTGTTACGAATAGAAACATCCCAGGAACGAGTAGTGCGATTTTCGGCTTGTTGTTTAATGATGTGGATCAACAAGATAATGGCATAACTCCGAATGTTATTAATCTTGTCATCCTTACTCATTTCTTCAAGTTCTTCAACAGTGATTAGTGCGCCAGAAATATCGCCGCGCAAAAGTTGTTCTTTGAGGGTGAGCAATTCTTCCATAATTTGCTAGGCCTTATATGTGTCGTTTGAGGCTATTTTAGCGCGATCTTTGAGAGTTGATAATTATCAGATTAGGGGCGGTTTTGTTCAAGATTGATTGGTTTTATGATGGGTAAGTTGTTCTTGACTATTCAGATAAATTTCACCAGATACGATCGCGACGAGGGTTAATCCTAAACTTAATTCACTTCCTAGAAGCCCAAGGGTAGCGATCAAAATGGAGATCGCAGTGGTAAAGACAAGATACGCGATCGCGACTTTGCTGTGACTCCAACCGGATTGTTGGAGACGTTGATAAAGATGAGTCCGATGGGCTTGAAAAATGTTTTCTCGCTTCAATAAACGGCGAATGAGGGTATAAATAGCATCGCCAATGAGAGGTAAAGTAATAGCACAAGCTGGCCAAAGTTGTGGCGTAGAAGTCGCATTCAGAAGGGCGATCGCGATACTTCCTCCTAATACTGTACTCCCCACATCCCCCATAAAAATTTTAGCGGGCGACCAATTCCAATAGAGAAAGCCCAATAACGCCGCAACTAATAAACTCCAAATCGGTTGGTTTAGATAAATGGCTAAAAACCCGAATTGTAAAGCCGTGACACTCGCAACCAAGCCATCTAAGCCATCCATAAAGTTATAGAAGTTGATGAGGGCAGTAAACGCGATCGCAGTTAAAATGACAATCAAAACTTGTCCAATTTGACCAATATTAGCAATCTCTGGTGAGAAGGGTAGTCCGAAACAGGCGATCGCGATTCCAGCAGAACTCAGTTGTACTAAGTAACGAATCCTAGCCGGGAGGTTGTTGCGGTCATCGAGGAAACTCGTAACGGCAAGGGGGAGTAGAACCAAACCGATATAACCCGGCTGAGGATTAAGGTTAATTGTAACATCGGTGTATTGTGCCATGACCCAGGAGAGTAGGGTCGCGATCGCGAAAGCTACCAGAAACCCCAAACCACCGCCTCTCGGAGTGGGTTGGGTATGGGAACTGCGATCGTTAGGAATATCGAGCAGTTTGGTTTGAAAAGCTGTTTTGAGATAAGCAGTAGAGAAGAAGGCGATCGTAAAACTTAGGACAATTAAACCCAAAAAGATTAAATTCATACTCTGAAATGTCAGTTCATTTCAAATTATGCCTTCAGATCGCAAAATTTCGATTTCTTGAGTTAATCCTACTTCTAGCGATCGCGGGTTATAGCCAAAGTCTCGTCGGGCTACTTCGTGGGAGTAGGCTTTATCTTCTTGCAATCGTAATATTTGTTCTCGTCGAACGGGAGAGCGAGTGCCTAAAATTTTTTCTGATAATGTTGCTGACCACAAGCCTAAATTGTAGGGAACTCGCAAAGGATGGACAGTTTTACCCAATAGCTTTTCTACCAAGGCTAATAACTCTAAGAAAGTGATTACAGTTCCGCCAGAGAGATCATAAGCTCCTTCAATTTTAGGGTTAAGGAATACAGACATAATCGCTTGAGCTAGGTCATCAGCATGAACGGGTTGTAGTAGGGATTGCCCTGAACCGAAGACCGGGAAGAATTGATAGCGATCGCAAAATTTTATTAACTTGTGTAAGTTTTTATCTAGATGCGACCCGTAAATCATGGTAGGACGCAATAAACATAAAGAGCCTGAGTATTGTTTTAATTGATTTTCAATATGTTTATATTCAGCAGAATATTGATTGTATTGAGAATATACTCCGGTTGTTCCGATAATGATTAAACGGGGCTTTTGTTTGGTTTCAGACAGAGCGTGAAGAATGCAAGGGACATAACGGATTGATGCGATATGAATGATGGTGTCTGGCTGAGTGGATTCCACAATTTTTAACCAGCTTTTTTCTTCTGTACAATCACCAATCCATTTTTCAATTGCTAGGTTTAAGTCTTGAATGTGAGCCGTGTTGCTGGTTGATCTCACGAAGCAGTTAATTTTACCCTCAATTTTATTTTGCTCCATGCGCTTTAATAGGAATTGTCCCATTAAACCGGTTGAGCCGGTAATTAAAACAGATTGATCAGTCACGGTTTGTTATGGTGATTGGCTAAAACGCTTTCATAAATTGCAAACGTCTTTTGAAACATTTGCTCAAAGGTAAAATTTTCCTCATAGTGCTTACGAGCTGCCTGTCCCATTTGTTGGCGTAAGTCGGGATTATTCACCAGTGTAAGGATTCTTTCTCTCAGTGTTGCTACATCCCCTTTTGGGATACAGTAACCCGTTTTACCTTCAATAAGGGCTTCTGATGCCCCACCTACATTAGAAACAATAACAGGTAAACCAGCGCGCATGGCTTCTAATGTAGTACAAGGAAATCCTTCCCAGTTAGAAATCAAAAGAAAAATTTGGGTTTTCGCTAGGATATGGGCAATATCTTCTCTGTACCCCAAAAATTCAACATTATGACTAAGACCCAAGCTATTGACTTGGGTTTGAATTGTCGTTTTTTTGGGCCCATCACCCACTAGCTGAAGTTTAATATTGGAAATTTCTGAAATAGCTTGAATGAGGGTTGTGTGATCTTTTTGGGTGTCCATCCGTGCGACCATAACCATTTGTACGGGATCGCTTTGACAGGGGTTCGCATGAAGAGCATTAGGAATATCGGGCATTCCGTTGTGGATAGTAACGATACGATCGGGATTCATTCCTGCGGCGATGCCTAGATTGCGATCGTATTCTGAGACACAAATAATTCTTGATGCTAAAAATTCAAATTTTTGTTCGAGAAATCGATAAATATTCTTTTGAAATTTCGGGACTCCTTCAGTAAAAGCCCAACCATGAGCAGTAAAAATACAGGGTTGATTTAAAAAAAAACAAGCTAATCGTCCTAAAATTCCAGCTTTACTGGAATGAAGACTAACAATATCTGGAGAAAATTGTTTAATAATATATTGAATTTGAAGTAAAGTTTTAAAATCTTCAATTGGATAAATAGAACGTTTTAATGTTTGACAATGAATAAAATTTATATTGTGTTTTGTTAGGCTTTCTGTAAATTTTCCTGTTTGTCCTGTTATAACTTTAACAAAGTGACCATAATTTATTGATGTTAGAGCTAAATCTCGAACGTGAATCTGTGCTCCTCCAATAGTATCTGCTCTGGTTATAATGAATAAAATTTTCATTTATTGAAATGATGTAAATTAATTTAAATTCGGATTTAACTTAACTGAAAACCCAGAAATTAGTATATCTTCCTCCAATCTATTCCTAAATTCAGGTGATAGTTTTGAGCGAGAAATAGGTAGTTTATCCCAAACCACTTTTTGAACATCCTCAATTTTAAAATCACATTTCTTGAATAACTCTAATATCTCAGAATAACAAATTCTGTTAGTATAGAACCCAGATTTTACCATAAAATCGGATTCCCAGAGAGGTTCAGAAAATCTTAAATTGTTAAGGTTTCCTCCTAGATGATCTGTTAAGTCAATCTGATGTGAACAATATCCAGTATTTTTGATAATTCGTCTGATTTCTTTGATAGTTTTCAGGAAATCTTTTTTTCTAATGTGTTCTAGAACAGCGTGTGAAAATATAAAGTCAATAGAACGATCGGGTAACTTTTTTAGAGACATTAATCCTTTTGTTAGATAAAAGCTTTCATATATTTCTAGAAAATCTTGAATGTTTTTACAATTATTAATATTTTTTGTTCGTAAATTTTTGCTTTGTAAAAAAATATTGAAATTTTGATAAAACATTATATCTG
>JAWQFT010000131.1:0-14595 GCA_035968055.1 Jaaginema sp. PMC 1080.18
CTCTTCCCACTCTTCCCCCAATCCCTACTGCCCCTTAATCGCTGATAACTGAAAAAGCTGCCCAAAACCTGATGACTGAACTAAAGCGTCCCAAAACCCTTCTTCTTCTTCTTGCCCCCCTTCTTCTTCTTACCGCTACCCGTGGGATTGCGGAAACCCGGACGCGAACCGCCACCACCGCCGAACATATCTCCCATACCACCCATCCCCGGCATTCCGCCCATTCCTGGCATTCCGCCTTGACCCATTTGTTTCATCATGCCCCGCATCCGGGTAAACTTAGTTACAAGGTCTGAGATGTCCCGTTCGCTGTGACCCGAACCTTTGGCGATGCGACGACGACGACTGGGCGATCGCGCTAAAAGATCGGGGTTTTGGCGTTCTTCTTTGGTCATGGAACTAATCATCGCTTCGGTGCGTTTCAGTTCGCTTTCCCCCTTCTCCAAGTCAGCCCCGCTAATCTTGCCCATACCGGGAATCAGCTTGAGAACGCCTCCCAATGACCCCATATTTTTCAGCAAGCGCATTTGCTTGAGAAAGTCATCGAAATCGAAACGGGCTTCCAGGATTTTTTCCTGCATTTTCTCCGCATCGGCGATATCGAATTCTTCCTGGGCTTTCTCAACGAGGGTCAGGACATCCCCCATGTTGAGAATGCGCGAAGCCATGCGATCGGGATAAAACGGTTGCAAAGCCTCGACTTTTTCCCCAACCCCGACGAATTTGATGGGTTGACCGGAAATACTGCGGACGGAGAGGGCTGCACCCCCACGGGTATCGCCGTCTAACTTGGTTAAAATCGCCCCAGTAATGCCGATTTCGTCGTTGAAGGTTTGGGTGAGATTCGCCGCTTCTTGCCCGGTCATCGCGTCTACAACCAGCAGGGTATCATCGGGCTTGACGGTATCTTTGATACGACCCAATTCTGCCATCATTTCCGGGTCGATTTGCAAGCGTCCGGCAGTATCGATAATCACGGTATCAATGCCGTCAGCTTGGGCTTTAGCGACTCCTTGACGGGCAATTTCCACCGGGTCAGCATCAGTCCCTAACTCAAAAACGGGGATTTGGATTTGTTCGCCGAGGGTCTTCAATTGGTCAATCGCCGCAGGTCGATAAACGTCCGTAGCGACCATCAAAGTGCTGCGTTGTTCTTTTTTAAGGTAAAGGGCGAGTTTGGCTGTAGCTGTGGTCTTCCCTGTACCTTGTAGCCCCGCCATGAGGATGACTGTGGGGGCAGTTTTGGCTTGGGCGAGGGGGGCGTTGGTTTCCCCCATCACGGAGACGAGTTCATCGTAAACGATTTTGATAAATTGCTGATCCGGGCGTACTCCTGATACGACTTCTGCCCCGACTGCTTTTTTCTCGACTTCTTTGACGAAGCTTTGCACGACTTTGAGGTTAACATCGGCTTCGAGTAACGCCCGACGAACTTCTTTGACGGCTTCTTTGACGTTGGCTTCAGAAATTTTATCTTGACCGCGTAGTTTTTTCCAAGCGTCTTCTAAGCGGTCTGCTAGTGCATCAAACATAGGATTTAATTTATTTTGTCTTCTTTACAAGTTTATAAGATAGCGTTTTGTTATTTATTTGTTGTCAGGGCTTGAGTCTGGATATGGGTTGTTTGTTGGTTATTCGTCACAATTCCTAAATCCTCCCACTCCTTCCCCTCTTTCACAACTGCCCACTTCCCAAACAGTCCTCAAGGCGAGCAAAGAGAGGGGGTAAATAGTAATAAAAGCGTTCTGATTGTAGATGAAAAGCATCGATGGTACAACTGCCGCAACTGGGCCCGTCTTGGGAGAGTAAGTCATTGATAAAGTCTTGAGAAATACCCGCCCAAGGTAGATGACCCACGGGGGCTTCTAGGGAATAGTTGAGATCGAGTTGCGATCGCCAATCTCGGTCAAATTGAAGGGAAAAAGCTTGTTCTTCGGTAAGGGGTTCGCTGCGTTGCCAACCGACGCGATCGCGGAAATTCTCCACGGTTTTACGCAAATCTCCGGGGACTTGTTCTTGTTGCCAAATTGCCAGTTGCGATCGCCAACCAAATTGACCGTCGCTGGCTGCTTGCCACAAATCATTGATGTGCTGAATGGTCTGGCAACTGAGGCGGTCTAACTCGTGATTATCGTAATAATAAGGGCTGGCAGCAATTTCGTCGCTAATCAGATCGCGAGTGAGGCGATCGCCCTCTTGCCAATCGGGAGTTGCGAGGGCAGTTTGTAAGAATTGAAAAGAGTTTGTTTGTTGAGGGGGACAGGCGATCGCTATGCCAAAAGTTGCGAAACTCAACACCAGCAGCAGTAACATTTTGCTCAACCAACGTTTCCACATCTATCGCAATCCTCAATAATACGGATAGTAAGATTCACTTCCGAAGCACTCCGCTCCGTAAATTTGCCGCCAGATCGCAGTATGATAGTTCACAGCGCGACTGTCGCCGAAAACGCTTTTATTTTGAACGCATGACTTTACAACTGCGCGTTTATGTGCCGGATCATCCTTTAATTAAACATTGGTTGGGGGTTGCTCGCGATCGCGATACACCGACCATTTTATTCAAAAGTGCGATGACGGAGTTGGGACGCTGGCTGACCTATGAAGCCAGTCGCAATTGGCTTCCTACCGACGATACGATGGTAGAAACGCCCCTGACTCAATGCCCTGCAACGTTTATTAACCCGGAAACTCCCACAGCCATTGTGCCGATTTTACGGGCAGGTTTGTCTCTGGTGGAAGGCGCACAAAGTTTGATTCCTCTGGCTTCAACTTATCACTTGGGGCTGGTTCGCAACGAGGAAACCCTGGAAAATAGTTGTTACCTCAACAAGCTTCCGGCACAATTTGACCCGCAAACGCGAGTGTTGATCCTCGAACCGATGTTAGCCACAGGGGGGTCAATTATGACGGCTATGGCTGAGTTAACCCAACGGGGGGTCGATCCGGCATTGATGCGGATTGTCTCGATTGTGGCTGCTCCGCCGGCGTTGCGTCAACTGAGTGCGAAGTATTCCAGTTTGACGATTTATACCGCGACGGTGGACGAAGGACTTAACGATAAGGGTTATATTGTACCGGGTTTGGGGGATGCGGGCGATCGCGCTTTCGGCACTTAAAAATCGCTCTCGCCTCAGAATGTTAATCAAAAAACTTCAACAATCCTGTTACTTTAGAGTTAGAGATTTGCAGCATTTATTGAGGATCGCAACACCATGAGTCAGCGTGATGGGTTTACTGGGGGTTTTGTCGCAGGGGCTTTAATTGGGGGTTTGGTCGGCGGTTTAGTGGGGGCTTTAGTCACTCGCGGTCGTGCAGCCCCTCCTGAATCTGAAGACCCTTTACTCGAAGTTGACCCCGAACAAGCCGAAGCCCGCATCGAAGACGCAAGACGCAGCCTCGAAGCGAAAATCGCGCAGTTAAATTTAGCAATTGATGATGTACGTCAGCAGTTAGGCTCTGTCAACGGTAATTCTACTGAAATTGAGTCAGAAATGCGCGATCGCTCTTATTAACCCTTCAATATCATCGGCTAATTTCGCCAATCAAGAATCTCAAGTTTGCTAAAATCAGATCGTTGTGCTGTTAATCGCACTGTCTACCTTTAAAGAAAAACCGGAATTACATCATGAATATCGCGAGTGAAACCTCTATGTTTGTCACCCAAGTTTTATATTCTTTTCTCAGTATTTATCAACTTTTACTGATCGTCAGAATTTTACTCACCTGGTTTCAAGGCATGGAATGGGCTAATCAAATCGCCTCTTTTCTTAGCCCTGTAACCGATCCTTTTCTCAATATTTTCCGTTCTTTTATTCCCCCTCTCGGTGGCATTGATTTATCGCCGATTCTCGCCTTCTTTGCTTTAACTATTCTGCAAAGCATCTTATTACAAATCGATCCCACCGCCGGAGCAGGGGCTTTTTTCTAGTAATAGAAAGGACGCACGCGACTGGTAAATCCAGAAGCTTTGAATTGTTTTAACTGCAACGGTTTAGCGAAATATTCAGACACGGTAACGCGAATCTCAAAATCGCTAACACCGGGAGGAACTTCGGGGAGTGTACCAACACGACCCCGATTTTGCATAATGGGGTTGCCATTCGCGTCGTAAATGCGACCAAAGACATCAGCATCGACGAGGGGTTTACCCGTCGAATTATTGGCTTTTCCAGAGATGATAAAGCAGTTAGAGGGTAAACTTGCACCACCGCTACTAACAATGCCTTCAGACATTTCTGTGGTGCATTCGTGATAAGACAAATCCGAGAGTTTGATTTGGGTCAAAGCCCAAGCAGGAGGAGCGATAAAATAACTCCCCATCCACAAAATGCCGACTAAAACCACCGTCGCGATTTTTTTCAAGCTCATGATTGATATAGCAGTATATTAGTTGATTTGGCTATTCTTTAGCTTACCGCGATCGCGACGGGTTATGGAAAGTTATGGACTGAAGGCGATCGCGCAAATTACACAATTACCTATTCTAACTTAAGTTAAGAGGATAACTACTATGAAACCTATACAAACTTCCCTAAGTATCATAGCTCTCAGTAGTATAGTTTTGGGAGGATTTATTGCTCCGAGTGCGATCGCACAACCCAATTGTAGCGCTGATGGCGATTACGAACCTGCTGCTACCACCACCCGCACTTTAACTCTGCGAGAGTGGGGAATTGCTGTCAAAATTCCTGAGAATTATCGCTCCATGAAACTAGAAAATGGTTCTGTAATGATTCTCCATCCCGATGACTTTCAGATGATACAATGCGTCACTCAAGGAGGAAGGGGAGGACACGGTTTTTACTCAGAAACTATCGAGTTAGTTCCCGATGATTTGACGATGGATTTACGAGAACAAGCTCGGTGGACAATGGGGGATAGAATTAATACTCAGGGCGATCGCATTCCTAGCAGCGATCGCATTATACCCTATCAAAAAGGCCGTATTTCTGGCTACATTGTTACCGCCTATTCTGGTTATGCGGTGTCTTTTCTCGGTACAATTCCTAACCAATCGCGGTTGTTACAAGTGAGTGCATCCTGTGATTGTGATGTGGATGTAGAGAGTGTGACTGATTTGTTGGAAAATATAACTTTATTGAATTAGACTGTAGGAATTAGTGGACTGTTTCAGCTTAAGTAGTGACGTGACACAGCTTAAGCGGTGGGTTACGGCGGATTGCCCAATCGCAGTCATAGCCGAAGTTTTAGCCGCCTAACCCACCCTACGATAAAGCCTCATTTTAGCTGTGTCACGGCAGTAGGGTGTCGTTAGCGCAGCGTAACGCACCGAAATACTTCATTTCACTCATAGAAAATAAGCCCCTCTCCCGTGTAAAAGGGGTTTGGGGTGTAGGGCTAACAAAAACATCATCAAGGGCGGTTTATAGGCATTCTAGGGGGTGCTGTGCGCCACATCAGGTCTATTTCTTCGGGGGTTAACCCATAGGCTTGATTGACTAAATCGGAAAGTTGCTGTTCGAGTTGCAAAGCTTCGGCTTGACGGGCTTGCATTGCGGGGGCATAGTCGTTGTAAGCTGCACGAATTTCTTTGAGACGTTTGGGGCTGAAATCTGCATTTTTAGGACGGCGTTTTTTCACTTCTTTGATGAAGGTTTCGCAGTCGATATTTGCGAAGTCTTCGAGTTTGCGACCTAGTTTTTCTATGTTTTGTTCAATTCGCAGCCAGTCGAGGATTTCTTGTTTAGCTTCTTGGTTGGTTTTGGTAATTTCAATTAAGCGACTCACCAGGGGTTCGATTTGATTGCGGATTTCGTCGCTTGGTGGTGCAATTGGGAGAGTTTCCATAAGATAGCCAGCAGGACTCAAGGCTTCGTCTTTCATGTGAGGCAAATAGCGCCAGTTATGCCACCATATTAAAGGAGAATTCAGAACTGCTAAGATAAATAAGTCAGAACTCGGTAATATAAAACACTTGTTATTCGTAAAATATCCATCTAAATCGTAACTGTAAGATGGGTGAAATTGAATTTCTTGGTAGATTAACTTAGGCTCATCGAATAAATCATAAAATGAAGGTGATGCTTGTAATTGCCACCACAATTGTTTTCCTGCTCTTTTTTCTAATTTAATTCTGTGTTGATTCAGGTGTTCTTTAACAGCAGAGTATTTGTTTATATTAATATCTTTGTGAGCAAAAATCATCCATAAATTCTGCCATTCAGGACTCCAACGTTTAATATCCTGACCGCGCAAATAAGGTTTAATCACTTCAGCCGATTTGGGGTCAGCTTTTACTAAATTATTGCGAGTTTCGTCATCAATCAAAAAAGCCTGATTAAAACCCGTTTTAATACCATAACAAGGCTTAACTCCTGTAAATTTCCTCAAAGGAACTCCCACCGACTTAATCTTAGCCATCAAATTATCCACCGCAGGAGGTTCCAGACTCCAAGCCTCCTGAGTAAACCTATTCCACGGGACAGAATAGCCCTCATTCTCTACATATTGCGTTAAATTAATATCCGCTAAATCTTCGCGGGGGACAGGACAAACCCACACCGAATCATCAGACTTTTGTCGCGTTTCCAATGACTCATTTTCAGGTTTTCGCAGAGAAATAATACAAGGAAAAGTATCTGCATCCTGAAAAATCGGTGCGTGACCAAAATCCACAATTTGCTCAAAAACACTATTCTCGCTAAAGAACTTTCGTAACGCTTCCCCATACCCTGCTCTTAGCCATTTGTTCGTGACAATATAAGCTAAAATACCCTTGGGTTTGAGAATGTTGACTCCCTTTTCATAAAAGTAGGTATAAAGGTCAGCCACTCCGTTATAACATTGATAATGTTTTTCTAAATAAGCCTTGAATGGGGATAATAATTCTTGTCGTACATAAGGAGGATTCCCCAAAACTACATCAAACCCCCCATCCGCAAAAACATCGGAGAAAACCGCTTCCCAATCAAAGGCAAAATCATCTAAACTTTCATCCGCAATAATCGAATTACCGCATTTAATATTATCGTCAAGATAAGTTAACGGTTTCCCCGGTTCAGCCGTTTTCAGCCACAAAGAAAGCTTCGTAATCTCAACTGATTCCGGCGATAAATCCACCCCGTAGAGATTATGATTCAAAATGGTTTTATTCAAATCAAAAACGCTGAGTTGACCGCCTTTTAACTCCCGCAAAGCCGTATTAACTCGCTCGTATTCGTACAGCAACAAATCAAACGCCGCAATCAGAAACGCCCCCGAACCACAAGCAGGGTCTACAATGCGAGTATTGCGTAAAACTGTGTCGCGATAGGCTTCCCAGAATTTAATTTCAGCCTCTTGTTGCTTTTTGGTCGCTCGTTTTGAGATTTTATCGAGTTCAAATTCCGCTCGTAGTTGGGCTTCTTTTTCCTCTAGATATCCCCCCAAAGCCACTTGAGCAATGTATTGGGTAATAAAAGCAGGAGTATAAAATACCCCTTGTTTCTTGCGCTTTCCTTGCTTGCGGTCGTACTGTTCCCCGGTAGCCAAGGCTCGCAATTCTTCTAAATCTGTAACCGATTGTTCAAAAATCCGCCCCAAAATGTCAACCGAAACTTCCGTATCAAAATCAAAGCGACTGAGTTGACAAAGCTGCGAACAAATAACATCCGACACCTGTAACACTTCATCCAGCAGGGAATCCGTTTTAAATAAACCCCCGTTATAACCAGAAATTCCTAAGATTTCATTTCCTTCATCCACTGACCGAAAAACGGCTTTATAATTGTCCCAAATTGTCCGAGGATTATAAGGGTCTTGATAATCGTGGGCTTTTTTAATAGTTTGGTGGGGAAGCAGTTGCTTGTCTTCACAGAAAGCAATGAATAGCAAACGGTCGAGGGTTTTCTGGGCTTTTTCAATGAGAATATTGTCGCTTATATTCTCAGCAGTGGTATTGCGGAAATGTTTGGCTAAATTTAAACGAACTTGTTTATATTCGCTGTAGAGCTGCTGCGTAATGGCTTCTTCGGCTTCGCTGGATTGACTCAGTAGTTGGTCGATAAGGGCTGGTTTACGAGAAGTCAGACTTTTGGGTAGAAAGTTGTCGCGACACAGCAGCAAATAAAAGCGTTTAAATCTGTCAATATCGGCTAAATCTTCGAGATAAAAGACTTCTCCATAAGCCGGAGTTTTGCTAGTTTGATACAAGCGGATTTCTTGATAATTCGAGACAATAATCCAGCGACAATCCGGGGTATAATTCGCATAACGCCAACCCTGGTCAACCGCCGACTCTTTGCGACCAGGTGTTATTTTATCTAAGTTATTTTTTGCCCCTTTTAATTCGATGGGTGCGACAATTTTGCCTTCTAACTTTTTCTGGTTTTTCTTGCCTGCAACTGCGGTAAAAAAGCCCAAAGCGCCATCGGCTGAACCCCCACCATCACTAATCGATGTCTCTGCGTAAATCTCCCAAATTTCGCTTTTCGTTACAGGTTGATAGCCTAAAACTTCCTGAAATATCTCCCCCAAAAATTGCCCGTGGAGAGAAACTTCATTCATCGCTGTCAGTTTCCCACTTTGCCATAAATCCACCCAATTCATCACAATCTGATGGCGCTTTTCTAAGTCATCTGGGAAGTGGAAATGGCTGAGGGCTAGATTTAATGTTTTGCCGTGAAAAAGGGGTTTGAGAGAGCGTTTAGCCATGAGTGAGGGAGTTTTAATTTAATTGTACCCTAGACAAAAATCGATTCTAAATCTAAAGCAACTTCAGGAAATTGCGGTAAAATTACACTTTCGTTCGCCAAAATAATGCGCTTGTTGCGATAATTGTATTCGCCGTTGCTTTGGTTGTGGTAGGGTTCGCTGTAGACTTCAAGGACGCGATCGCGTATATTCAAAATCCAGTAATTACTAATATTACTTTCAGCATAAAGAGGTAGTTTAATATTGCGATCGCGCTCTAATGTAGAATCAGAAATCTCGATAACTAAAATAATATCTTGGGGCTGAGGATGCGACTCTAAATAATCATCTTCTCGCAAACGAACAATAACAATATCCGGTTCTGGTTCGCTATTGGTTGATAAGATAATCGGTTCATGAACTCGCAAGCAAGCCCGACGATGCAGGCGAAAAACTAAGAATTCAAGTAATTGATGGGTATAGAAACAATGTTGGGGACTTTTACGCGCTTGATTGACGATATCTCCCCGAATTAACTCAACTCGCTCATGGGGTGCGAAGAAACCCAAATCGCCTAGACGATGATAATCTTCTCGGCTAAATCGCTTACGAGTTACAGCTTCCATCGTTGACAGACTCCCTAATTTCTCCAGTCCGTGAAAGCGGACTTTGTAATATTAGCCCCAGATTTTAATCTGCGGGCGGTTTAGCGGGATAAACAGCCTAATTCTAAGCCCTCACCCCAAACCCCTCTCCCACGGGAGCTACTGCTTATACATAACTTGCAAATCCTTACCAAATAACAAATCCGGCGCTATACACCGTCTATCTCACCCGCCCACGGATTAAAATCCGGGGCTAGTAAATACAAAGTCCGCCTTCGCGGACTAGAAAATAAGCTCTACGAGAGTTTTGGAACTTGAGATCGATTTATGTATAAGCAGTAGCCCACGGGAGAAGGGCTTATTTTTTCAGAATGGATGCGCCAAAAAACCGGGGTTTTGTTATCGGGAATTAAAACTCCCCAGACAAAGCACTGACGCAGCGTTCGCAAATCGTGGGATCGTCCGAGAAACTACCCACTTGTGTAGAATAATTCCAACAGCGATCGCACTTCTCCCCGTCTGCTTTGACAATACCAACAGCGAGATTGTCACTCATCATTTTGTGTTCTGCAACCTTCACCGCATCCGCAGAATCCACTAACTCCACCTGCGACGCAAGGAACAGATAGCGCAGCGCATCCACGCGGGTATCTCCCAAACTCTCCTCTGGATTCATGTGTTGCAGACGGGCTTTCAAACCTGTATCCGCGACATACAGTAACACCTTCGCATCGAGAGAAGAACCGATCGCCTTCGCAGCCCTGGCTTGTTCCATCACCTGATTCACCTCCGTCCGCAACTCGCGCAGAGATGCCCAGGAAGCCGCCAGTTCCGGGTTTTCCCACTCAGAACTCATTTTCACCCAGCCTGCCTGGAATACGGAAGTGTGAGGGCTGTCGTAGGGGAGGAATTGCCAGATATCCTCGGCAGTATGACACAGAACCGGGGCGATCGCGATCGCTAAATTCTCCAGGGCGATCGCGAGTACCGTTTGACAACTGCGACGACGAGGAGAATCCAACGCCGAAATATAAAGGCGATCCTTGGCAATATCCAGGTAGAAATTCGATAAATCCACCACGCAGAAATTCTGCACCGTTTGGAAAAAGCGGAAGAATTGATAACTCTCAAACGCCTCCGTTACCTCTGCGAAAACCTCGGTAATGCGGTGCAACATATAGCGATCCAATTCCGGTAAATCGCCATAAGCCACGGCATCTTTTTGGGGGTCAAAATCGTGCAGATTTCCCAACAGAAAACGGGCTGTATTGCGGATTTTATTGCGAACATCGATCATCTGTTTGAGGACTGTATTCCCCAAGCGCACATCAGAGGAATAATCCACCGACGACACCCACAACCGCAACACATCCGCCCCATAAGCGGGGTCTTGCTTTTGATTTTTGCCGCCATTAATAACAATGGTGGGGTCTACCACATTCCCCAGGGATTTGCTCATTTTGAAGCCTTTTTCATCCAGCACAAAGCCGTGGGTGAGAACGGTTTTATAAGGAGCAATTCCGTTTGCGGCTACACTGGTGAGCAAACTCGACTGAAACCAGCCCCGATGTTGGTCAGACCCTTCGAGGTAAATATCGGCGGGATATTGCAACTCCTCGCGCTGTTTCGCCACCGCAGCCCAGGATGACCCAGAATCAAACCAGACATCCATCGTATCCATACCTTTGCGATAGCTGCGGCCATTGTTGCGGTAGCTTTCGGGCAATAATTCCTCTACGGACATCTGCCACCAAGCATCCGAGCCTTTTTGAGCAATAATTCCTTGAATATGGTTAATTGTCTCCTCATTCAACAGGGGTTCGTTGGTTTCCTCGTCGTAAAATACCGGGATGGGAACGCCCCAACTGCGCTGACGAGAAATACACCAATCGGAACGATCTTGTACCATAGCCGTGATGCGGTTTTCCCCTTGGGCTGGAATCCACTGTACCTCTTTAATTGCTTTCAGGGCTGCGTCTCGGAAACCTTCCACGGAAGCAAACCATTGTTCTGTAGCCCGGAAAATCGTCGGTTTTTTCGTCCGCCAATCGTAAGGATACTTGTGAACGTAAGCTTCTTCGAGCAAAAGGGAGGTTGCGTCAGTTAGAGCCGCGATAATGGCTTCATTGCCGCCATTCAGGACGTTTAACCCCGCAAACTCTCCCGCTTCATCGGTGAAATTTCCTTTCGCATCCACTGGGGACAAAATCGGCAAACCGTAACGCTGACCCACGATAAAGTCTTCTTGACCGTGACCGGGGGCTGTATGAACCAAGCCCGTACCGGATTCGGTCGTGATATAATCGCCACCGATGACGATTTGGCTTTCCCGGTCAAAGAGGGGATGCTTGTAAGTGCAACCTTCGAGGTCTTTTCCGGGGATGGTGGCTTTAACGGTGAGGGTTTTGCCGAATTTCTCCGCGAGACGTTCGACCAAATCTGCCGCAACAATCAGGTATTGCAAACTTGCGTCGGACTCCGCCATTTCTACCACAGCATAAGTCAAATCGGCATTCACCGCCACGGCTAGATTCCCCGGAATTGTCCAGGGTGTGGTTGTCCAAATCGCAACTCCCAATTTATCGAGATAAGGTTGCAATACCTCCTCCACGGTTGCAGAGGCTTTGAGTAACTTAAACGTCGCATAGATACTGCGGGAAGTGTGACCTTCGGGATACTCCAACTCCGCTTCAGCCAAAGCCGTTTGGGAACTCGGACTCCAGTGAACCGCCTTCAGACCGCGATAAATGTAGCCTTTGAGTACCATTTGACCGAATACGCCAATTTGTGCCGCTTCGTACTCTGGTTTTAGGGTTAAATAAGGATTTTCCCAATCTCCCCACACGCCATAACGCTGAAACCCCTTGCTTTGCTCTTTCATGGTTTTTAGGGCAAAATCACGGGCTTTGTAGCGAATTTTGAGGGGAGTCAGGTTTTCCTTGTCTTTACTCTTTAAGCTTTGTAATACCTTCAATTCAATCGGTAAACCGTGGCAATCCCAGCCCGGTACATAGCGCACCTTACGACCGCGCAATAACTGGTATTTATTAATAATATCTTTAAGAATCTTATTCAGGGCATGACCCGTATGCAGCGAACCGTTGGCATAAGGCGGCCCGTCGTGCAAAATAAAGATATCTCCCCTGTTATCCTGGGACAGACGCTCGTAAATTTGCTGTTCCTGCCAAAAACGCTGTAATTCGGGTTCGCGCTGTACGGCATTTGCCCGCATACTAAACTTAGTTTGGGGCAGATTAACGGTTTCTTTGTAACTCTTTTGCTCTGTCACGGTAACTGCTGCGGGACGTAAGGTGTGCGTTTACCATTATCCATTATTTGGAAAAGGGCGATCGCGAAACCAGTTTTCGTCCATCGCTGAAACCGAGGAAACCTCGCACTGATAATGATTTGCTGTCTTCTCGATGTTGTACAGTTTATCAAAATTATCGAGGTCAGGGGCGATCTCGTTTCTTATTATTTGATTTTCTGTAACAATTTTTGCGGTATTTCCCATAATGCCTCTTTGATTTTTTGGAATAATAGCCGACCGTTGGCACTTTTCCAAGGGGGTATAATGCTTAGTGCTTTTAAAGCGATAACTATACCTAAAATTCGCTTACCACTTTGCCAGCACGCATTAGCAATCATCGATAATCCTACTGCTTCAGCTTCTTTATGATTAATTTTTCGGGCTAATACAATCGCTTTTTTAGCATAAAGTTTGGCTTTTTGAATTTGCTTTAAGTAGCCGTAGCAATAAGCAATATTAGAGTAAGTTATTGATTTTATATAAATACTACTAAATTCTGGCGCGATCGCTATACTTTCTCTGAAGTATTTTAGACCTTGATGATAATCTTTGAGATAATAAGCATGAAGAAGTCCTGCACTATTCAACGTATATATCTTTTGAAAGCAATAATTACAATCTTGGCATATTTGTAGGGAATTCTTGATGCAAATTAAAGCTCTGTTGAGTTGCTTAGTAATAGCATAGCAATTAGCTAAATTTGTTAAAATTTTATTTTCAAGATCGGTATTCTTCTGATTTTTGGCAAAAACAAGTTGTTTTTCAAAGAGAAGTATAGCTTTTCGAGTTTTACCTTGCATAGTGTGAATATGAGCTATATGAAACAAAATACGATTGACTATTTCCGAGTCGCCGTACTCGCGAGCGACGGAAAGAGCTTTATTAAGATAAAAATGCACTTTTTCAAAGTTAATACTATTATTTTGTACAAGCCCTAAATTTTCCCAAGCTCCAATAATTGAAACTTTATCATCAACTAAACTAGCAATTTCTAGTTGCTTTTGGTAATAAATTATTGCGCGGGAGGAACGATCAGATAAAGCATCTACCGCACCTAATCTTCCCCAAGCCAAAGCTTCTAAGCTTTGATCGTCAATTTGCTGCGCGAGGTCAAGTTGTTTCTGGAAATATTGACGAGCGGTTTCTTTTTCACCCAAATGATAATGAGCGTAACCGATTTGGTAGTATAAAATGCAATCAGTTTTAGCATCAATTTTACCAAACAACTGTGAATATATCTCGACTTGTTCGCGATAATAACCCCAATCCCTAAACTGTTCGTACAGCTTCTTTCCCGTAAAAACAGGCATTTGTAAAACTTGCCAAGCCACTGACCAAGCTGAGAGTTGGCAGAAATGGTAAAATGCCTCGATATAGCCGCGAATTTGGTCAATGATACTGGCATCTTCTTCGGGTTTGTAGCATTTCAGCCAATAAAATGCTAGGCGTAAATGGGCTTTTTCTTGAATTGTAGGTGTCCGTAAATTTGGTATAATTTCTGTGTCAGTCGAGGATGCAATCACCAATTGTCCTGCGGAGTCGTAGCAGATGTTCTGGAGTTTCTCCTGGGAGAGAAATTGTAAGTCTACGGGGGGAATATTGTCACTCATGATGATGGGTTTATTAAAGTTGTTAAGGCTATAAATTAGGGGGTCAAAACCCGGTTTTAGAGTTTAGTATTTATCTTTTGAGAAAACCGAATACTTTGTCAATTGTCTTTTTAACGATCAATTTACCATTAGCACTGCGCCAAGGCGGTAACATAGTAGCAGCCCGCAAAGCCAATAATATGCCTAAAATGCGTTTGTCACTATGCCAATAAGCACTACCTAAAACAGCTAAACCGACAGCTTCTGCTTCTTTATTTTGAGATTTTCGAGCGAATGCGATCGCTTTTTTGGCGTAACGAGTTGCTTTTGTGGTTTGCTTGAGACAGCCGTAACAATAAGAAATATTTGAGAGTATAATTGACATTTTTCGTTGATTTTTAGCAGTTTCACAGTATAAATAGCAATTTTGGAAAGAAATAATTGCTGTATCATATTT
>JAWQFT010000132.1:0-14424 GCA_035968055.1 Jaaginema sp. PMC 1080.18
TTTGTGCCGGGGGCAAGGGTTGGGGTTCGCGTCTGACCAATCATCCAGCCCATGACTTTATAAAAGCGAGGAAATTGTAGCCATGCCTAACCTTTATGTTGACGGAAGTCTCCAAACGAGACGTTTCAGATATTTCTCCTTCCATATCGCGCTTCACAGGGACTATTTTTCTATAGCCGCCCCCTGGCATGAGGTTGACTTCGAGGTCTACGCCCCCTGGCATGAGGTTGAATGGCTAGAGCATTTGCTTTGGGTGACTCGGAACGAACCCCTTGTTCGTCGAATTGCACCCTGCTATCTCTTTATCAAACCAGACGGGACGATAGAACAAGATATTCCCTTTTAAGTTATGTTGAAGCATCCTAAAGGCAGCGTTGTAGTTTGCGCGGTTCGGGGTCGGTTAAGGCTTCAGCTTCCCCGTGAGGTCTACCGGGGAAAACAAGTCTACTTCAGCCTGGCCTTAGCCGACACTTCCGCCAATCGCGCGATCGCCCGCGAACGAGCCGCCCAAATCGAACGCGATATCTTGTTGAGGGAGTTCGACTCAACACTCGCGAAATACAAGCGGCCAACTTACGACCCGCCCCAACATCACGATTTGGGGGAAATCTTCGAGGCATATTATCAGCACAAGCTCCCCCAAATCGCCAAATCGAGCAAGCGAAATTACACGACCGTCACCAAACGGATCGCCGATGCCCCATCGCGGCGGCTGGCAGATGCCCCCAAGATCAAAAACTGGCTACTGGAAAATCACTCACCCGATGCCGTCCGCCGAACGCTGGAAAAAATCAGCGCCGCTTGTACTTGGGCGATCGAGCAAGGCATGATTACAGCCAACCCTTTCGAGGGCATGAAGCCACCAAAGCAACCCAAACGCTCGATAAACCCATTCACCGCCGCCGAACGCGACGCGATCATCGAAGCCTTCGCACTCAATGAAACGGCAAAACATTACACCAACTTTGTTAAGTTTCTTTTCTACACGGGCTGCCGTCCATCAGAGGCGATCGCGCTGCAACGGCAACATATTAGCCCCGCCATGACCGATGTAGTTTTTTCCGAATCGGTCACGGAAGGACACCGGAAAACGACTAAAACCGGGACAACTCGAAAATTTCCCGTCAACGATCAACTTACAGAGCTTCTTGATGAGCAGTTAAAGAGTTGTGAAGAAAAATCCTCTCCCATCTTTCCTAGTAAAAAAGGGGACTCCATCGATTTGTCACACTTCAGCAGCCGCTACTGGCAGAAAGTTGTCAAACCCCTTGATTTTAAGTACAGGGGGATTTACCACTGTCGCCACACTTTCATCACGTTAGCCTTAGAAGCTGGCGTACCAATTCAGCAGATCGCTTATTGGGTTGGAAATTCTCCCGATGTGATTCTTAAATTTTATGCCGGGCTAACTCGATCTGAAGTGCCAGAGCTGTAAAAAAAAGGCGATCGTCACCCAATAGTCACTGGCGACAAGTAATTCAGCGATTTACACTACCTGTAGCGCCCTCCACTTTTCACCCAAAATATAAGCGCTACATCTTGGATCGTCAAACGATAGTCAAAATCGCAATTTTGGGGGTGATTTTGCCCTCAGCTAGTACAAATGACCCAGCGAACAAAACCAAAAATAAATCGACTCAACCTCTTGCAGTGAGCCGATTCTAGGTCATTTGTTGAAGTGGCTCAGGCGTGATTTGAACACGCGGCACGAGGCTTATGAGTCCTGGCGTGGTTTTCTCGCTGGGACGATGCCCCAAAACTCAACTTAGTTTCAAGGAAATTTCGCTAGACATCAAGCTGGCGAAATTTCCAGTGTCACCAACTCCGATCGCGATTGAGTCCTCGAATTTTCTACCAAAGCCGACTGAGCATGGAATTGGTCAACGGACGAACCGATACAAATCAGCGTGTCCCAAAAAGCGTCCGAAAACTCATCCCCAAACTCGTCTAAAAACTCCTCAGTAGCTGGGGATTTCGACTCTTTCCATTCGTTATATTTGCTGCTAAACGAACAAGGCTCTGACTTCTCAGAGTAGACGTTCCTGATGTGTTCAGCCATACCCGGCTCAGCCCAACCCGCCGCCTCCCAGATTTCAGCGATCGCAGCAGCTTGATCGCGTCCCCAAAATTTAATCCCCCGATAAGCGTGTTTGATCAAGTTCGCCGCGAACTGTCCAGCAACGGATTTAGTCGAGCTTGCCAACTCCTCCAAAATTTCATCTTGTTGGTCTTCCCTCGCCATCTGGAGAGCATATAACGCCATCGACTTGTTAATCGTCATTAGCGCCGTTCCCGATATCGCCCCCGCCACAATAAATCCCAGCGTTCGCCCCGAAACTCTCCCTATCGCCCCTGCTGCATTAATGCGAACAGCCTGATAGCCCGCCTTTACCGTTTCTTCGCTCACATTCCAGTCAAATGTCCAGACATAATCGAAAAGCATTTTGCTTATCTGAACGATTTTCTGTGCAGACCATAAAAGGGCTTTAGCCCCTGCCCAAAGTTCCCCAATAATTGAGTTTGTTTCTTCCCAAATCCAGTTTTTTGCCTTGACAAACCAGCCTTTACTTTCCCCTTTGGCATATTCAGTCATTCCCCCCTTTAAGGCGGTCAAGTTAAAGCTTTTAGTTAAGCCTTTGAATTTTTCATTTCGAGTGATATATCCGGCTAGTTGCTTGGCTTTTAAAACGAAGCTCATTACTTTTTCTCCGATACTTGATTATTTGATATCTCTCCGTGGCGGCGAACTTTCACGCCGAAACCTTGTCCGCTTTTCCATTTCTTGTTGGTCGGAATTTCATTGACAAAGTTATCCTCAAACTTGCGGATAAAGTCGTCCAAATCCTCTTTTTGTTGCCCCTGTGCGACATCCTTAATTGACTTCGCGTGGTTGAGAAGCCAACTCGCCATCTGTTTTTTCATGTCTCCTTTCGAGTCCATTTTCACAGAATGAATTTGATGAACAATATCGGCGGCTTCGTCGTAGTGATCCATATGGTAAGCGAGAGTCTCTTTCGGTTTCCCTGAGAACTCATCAACGGCAACTGTTATTTCCCCTTCCTCGTAAAAGTCCTCAACGTTTTTCCCCTCCATATTAAATGGCGTTTCAAGTTTTTCCTTTCTGCTTTTGGTCGGAAGACTAACCCATCCTAAAAGGCTTTTAATCATGTAGTAGCTTTTCAGGCTGCTAAGGTTGCCCTGAAATGTCAGTTGCCCCTGTCTCATTTGCCCTTGCACCAATAATTGGGTGTTGACCTGGGCATCAAATACCAACATCATCATCTCTGATAGCAACTCACTCAGATTAGGAAACCGCAATTCGAGGGGCTGGTTTCCCTTCTCCGTTGGGTTCGCATCAGGAATTTCGATAACAGTTTCAAATTGTCCAAAAATATCGCTGAATGCTTGAATCCACCAACCCATCAAATCGGCATAATTACTAAACTTTTTCTGTTTGGGTTCTTTATTATTTTGCCAAGTTAAACGTTCGGGAACTTCTACTCCTTTTTTTGTCCACCCATCAGCGTCTAGGCAGTAACTAATCTTTTTGAGTTCCTTTAGGACTTCCTTATTTATTGAACAGTTGCAACTCATTTTATCCTCACTATCATCATCGTCACGACGTTTTCTTTTTCGTAGGGGCGGGGGCGGTTTTCTAGAGCCTCCTTCGTTGCCTCTTAACGGAATCTCTGTGCAAGTCCCCAATTCATACACACTGACAGGGGAATTTATCCAGGTTTCTGTTGTTTTATTAAACCAAACATCCCTTTGGCGACTAACTTCATATTTGATGTCGCCAGCCCGTCCATATACGATGGTTTGCTCGATTGTCCAAATGTCTGCGGTTGAACCGTCGGCTTTTTCTACGGTCATCATCCCCGGACGAGGAACGGGAAATGGCATAGAATATTCAGTCTCGAAGGGGTCATCTTGGTCAATGGGAGTAGTTTCGACTCCCATTGGATAAATACAGGTCGCTTTAGATGTGACCCGACTTGTATAGCTAACGTCATAGGTAACTCCTTGACCGGACGGCCGGCATCGACTCAGGCGTGACTCTTCAAAACTAGACGAGGACTCGCTCCCATCTACTACGTGCGTATCGCAATCTGGGTGGGGGCTTGATACGAGACGAGAGTAGGTTCGCTTGTAGGAGCAAATTATCTCGGTATCGTCCGAGGGCCACCCTAAAGGGGGTGGCAGATGTCTGTTGCTATTTCCGGGGGGAGGCGGGGTGGTGTTTTCGCCGGGCGGGTCTTCCCGACAGTTGGGGTTGATATAGACAATCTGCTGGGCGGGCAGCTTCATAAAAGCGACAACGCCCTGAAGTTGAATCCCTACCGAACATTTCGATTTGACGATGCTGGTTTCAATCCCAATCGGCGTGTTTGTGAAGGGTTGCCCCCCGCACCACGGAGACTCAGGATAGGCCCCGCAATCTTGCGGGTCAGCCGGGTCTCCAGATGTTGTATGGAAATTGCCCCATCTCGGTTTCAAGTTAGTTCGCGGCTTCTCGAAGTGAGGTATGGGCAGCCGTCCATTGCCCCCCTTGAGCTTGGGGTTGGGTTTCTTCCCTAAGTTGATCGAGCTTTTTTTATCGAGGTTAATCTGGCTTTTTTTGTCAAGGCTAATCGAACTTTTCTTGTCAAGATTAATCTGGCTTTTCTTGTCAAGATTAATTGTTCCTTGTTTGGAAAGTTTGACCATAACCGCTATTTTCCCTAATCTTATTCGATCCAAAATTCATTCCCGATGCCAAACCAAGCCCAGCCCGAATTATTATCATTGTCGATGAACTCTAAATAGGCTTCGACTCCAGAATATGCGCTCGTATCAATTGAAGCCGGTCTTAAATAATTTGTACTAAATCCCAGCAATTCATATCCATTTTTCTCGATTAATAGAGCATTGTCAGATCGTCGCTTTATTCTTATTAATTTTAAATTCCCCTGGCTGCTGTCCAGTCCCCCAGCTAAAGTCATGTGCAGGATATCCCCTAAAACGACATATCCCATCGAGATCGCCCCCGTTGTTGTTTCTCCCGACTTCCAGATGTTGTTATAACTAATTTCTGTCAAGCTCCACGTTGCATCTCGGCTGATAATTTCATTCAAAAGCAACCCGGACAGATTTCCGTTGTCGGGGGAAGATTGAGCCGTTCCGCCAAAAGTATTGATTTCGATCGGCGGGCCTTTTGGCGAGAAGTCAGCCACGCAAATTTCCTCAACAAACGACCCGGCGATCACGATTTGATCGCCGCTCTTGAGGAGTCCATACCCACTGTCTTCGAGGGATATCCCCAGCGAGTCGCCTTCTCCGAATTCAGCGCTGAGGTTGGGGGTGAGGTAGTCCAACAATGTCAGTTGTCTCCATTCAAACCCCATAGGGTTGGTGACGGTCGCGACTCCTACCTTGTCCCAACTGCCTCCCCTCCGTTTCGTCCAAATGTTGAGTCTGATTTTGGCCGCGGCGTTCTCATATTCGACGGCTTTGATGAGGGTTTCGTATTCCGAGTCCGTCAAGCTGGGGACGGGCGGAGACTGTTCTGGGAGGGAGTAGACGTAGGTTTTCGCGTCGAAATTCTTGAGGAAGCCGTTAATGCTGATAATCGGATTTTGGTCGCGATTAATTTTCGCCAGGGCGGGGCCGCAGCGCGGGCATTTGTAAATCTCGAGAACCTGCGATCCGGTTTGGGGGGTCAGAGTTAATGACAGTCTCCCAACATAGGGAATTACCTGGTAGGTCAAAGTCGCCTCAGAGTACACTAGATATAGTGTAACCCGGAGTTTGACACGCTATGGCTAGTATTCCCCAGTTAGGCAGCTCTACCGCAGAAGGTGCGATTCACGAACTGGCTGTTTTTCTTAACAACAAGCAAAATGACGCAACGACTAACCCAAACAACACCGAAATTCTTACAGAATTCTCTCGCAATAACCGCGATGGTTCTGTGAGCATCACCTTGAACTTACAAAGCACCGCCAGCTTGTCCGCAGACGGGAAGCAAACTATCGAGATTACTCCCGTTTTTTCCTAGTCTAAATTTCTGTTTCGAGTTAATGCTGGCTTGCAATAGTCAGCTTTTTATTTAATGACTGAACAAAACGAAAACGAGACTCTTCGATTTACCTTGGCGGGAACGCCGGAGGAAATAAAAAGTCAATTGACTTCCCTTATGGCTCAATATCAAATGAGCCAAGAAACCGGGGGGAACTTTTACGCTATCCCCTGCGAAAGTTTCCATCAAACTGTCAGGATATATCCTCAGATTGCGCTGGTTTTTAGGGAAGAAAAAGCCGATGCCCAGAAGAACAATCGTCCCCGGCATCCGCTTCGTAGCGTAGTGACGATAAGGGTCATGGCGGATATCTTCTCGGATACATTCATTAAAGAGTTAGCCCAGAAAGTAGCATCGAAGTTTGCGAAACCGCCTTTTTTTTTCTACAGAGGAGAGCAATTCTGGAGCTATGCGGATCGCTCCAGAGGGTATTTCTTTCAGGTCTACGTCCAAGATGAAGCCAACGCGAAGAAAATTATCGAGCAGGCAATGGATATTCAGGTAGATAGTCCAGACTGGGATGTGTTGAAATACCATCAACAAAAATATAAAAACTGGAACAATAAGGAATATTTCACTCTCGGAACAGAGCGGATACGCAAACCGAGACTTCGACCAAAAGGGAAAGTGGTATTTACCCATGCCGAATTGAAACTTCCTGGTTTGACTGAAGATGTTATTTTGGTAGACCGCATGGGGCAATACCCAAACCCATACGTCATTGCCTAAGCTCTGGGCGGCTAATTTGCTGCCACGGCCTTTAAGGCCGCGTACAGAATTGATTGATAGAAGTGTGTCAGACTGCTGATATCACTTACCTTCTTCTTCTCAGGGGGATAGACTATGGCTAAAAGATTCAACAACCTCAAGGCTGCACTGAAAAGTTTAGGACCGCCGTCAGCAGAAACTTCTGTGGCGGACGCTTCGCCCCCGCCTGGCAGTATCTTGGATAATTTCCACAAGTTCTACACCGGGGCTAAAAAGGTTAACTATGAGCGAAAATCAGCCAGTAAGAAAAAGGCCTTAGTAACTCAGATGGTGCGTCCGTTCGCGGTAGCGAACAGTTCCACCGGCTATAAAGTCAAAGTCTCTCAAAGGGCTATTGACGCATTAGCAAACCTTCCTATCGGTGTAAATGAGTTGAACCTTAGCGATCCGGTAACCGGTTCGGAGGAGAAGAAAGGCTTTCTCCCCGCGCGACTCACCGTTTCAATTCAATCTAGTTCTGCGAATACGGAAAAAACCACTTCGCAGATCACCGGGATTAAATATTATGGCAAATCCGCCGTGAGTTACACCTTCCCCTTTGGGCAAAACAAGGACGGAACAACCGTTACTTATGAAAGTGCGGTGCAAAGTGCGCTTGAAAATAGCCTTACGACAAGCGCACTACGAAAGGTCAACTTTAAGTCAGAAGTGTGGCGATGATCGACCTTGAGGATTTGTTGGGGGTACATATCAACGTCGAGCCATGCCGCGAAATGACATCGAGCGAATTGGCTGAGGTTTGCCGCCGTCATTGCGTGGCTCAAGAGGGGCTTCGGCTTTTCTGTGACGGCAAGATTCCCCCCGACGAGCTTCTGGATCGGATTGAGTATGCCGAACCGGACATGGATGATTACTGTCAGGGCGCAACTGAGAACCTTGAATATTTCGAGTTGATTCTATGAGTCAGTTAGCCTTAGCGGATAGCAGCCTGTGGGGGTTGCTGTGGAATACGGATATAACTGCCGTCACGGATTCGCTGGGGCGGTACGAACCGATCTCCCCCATTACCGTCCCGGTTGTGCCAGACTCTCACATTCTCGCGGCGTACATTTCCAGTTCAACCGCTAAGAGTTATTGGCGGTTTGCTGGCTTCTGTACGCAGAAATTACAGACTGGCATAACCGTAGGGGGAAGCATCAATACCGATGCCAGCCCGGAGCGGCGCAAGGTTTGGCTTAATCGTTGGACGCTGTTAGACTTCCCCAAGTACACTCAGGCTTATTCTATGGTGTTTGAGCCGCCCCACTGGCTTCAGCAATACTCAATCCAGCTTTTTCAATGGACGGGGGAGGACGAGCGGCACTTGACCTTCCTACGGGATGGGACGGAGTTGGGCGAAAAGATTGATGAGTTGAGAGGGGATATGAGCGCGATTCAAGCCGACTTAGATTACTATTTCCTTTTATGACTCACAAACGCTCTCTTAACTTCACTGGATACTTTGCGCCGGGGCGGGCCGCCAAACAGATGATTTATCAGCCCGGTCTACTGGACTCGGCTCACAAGGTTTCGGGACGCTTGTACTACGGGGGGATAATGCTCCTTCTTGGGGTCGCACGGACCACTACCGACAAGAATCTACAGCTTTACCTTGAGACAACCCAGGGGGAATTTCCACTGTCCGACTTGATCCTTTTCTCTGCGGGTATCAACTCTAAGAATTTAAGGGAAAGTATCGTGCAATCCAGAACGATGGTTCCTTTCAAGATGGGGACTGATGCCCGGTTGTCGGTGGAGTGTTTGGAGAGCTTCGCGGCGGGGGAGTGGCTGGTGGTTCAGGGGGTAGCGGACGAACTTGGTGAAGATTTGGCGGCGGTGTGATTATGACCCCAGAATTTTTAAAGCAGATGGAACGGTTGGCTGCAATGGCTAATGCGCTAGACGTAGAACCCGACCCCGAAGGCTTCGAGGTGAGCGGTTATGCCCCATCACCGATGGCGGCTGAGAACGAATACTATCGATACAGAAAACTAAACAACAATAGCAAAGGTAATCGGGTTCGCTTTCTCAACAACAGAAGCGAGTTGGTTGACGAGTCGATCGCCATGAGTTGGCAAGGAAGATAATGAATAATATTGAGTTTGTGCTTGCCTCGCTGGCGATCGCCGGCGGGGGCATCACCATCGTCCGCACGATATTCCAGATCGCGGAAATGAAGTCTGACTTGGAAAAGACGATGGCATTACGCAACGAGGAATTAAGCAACGAGGTACGGATTTCCACTCGTCGGATCGAATTGCAGATTAAGGAATTCGAGGGAAAGCAAGAGAAAGAAGACTACCGCTTTGAAGTCCTAGAGGGACAAATCAACGACTTGCGCAATCATCAGAGCGACTTGCAGAAATATTTAGCCGCCAATCACGGCTACAATATCAGACCTTACACAAACCTCGAAAACACCTACGGCAAGAAAATCGAGCGCAAGAAACAAGACTAACTCAACGCCAGGGGTCGCAGCCGGGGGCAATCAAGCTCTCGGCTTCTCTGTCGGTAGAGGGACAACTTGACCGATTGAGCCGTCCCCACATATTAGACCGAGCGTTCCTGACAGGGGTTCTCCGTCACCATAAAATAAAACCGAGGATGCCCTTATCCTCGGTTTTATCATTGCCGTTGCTTAGTAATTAGCCTTGCGACTTTACCGCTATGGACGATCCTATCACGATTATTTTTTCTGCTATCTCTTGGATTGTTATCTGGGGAACGATAATTCACAAAATTGGCTATCGGAAGCGGTGGTTCTGGGGGTTGCTCGTCGCGATGTGTATCCCCGGCGTGAATGCTGTTACCTTGCTTCTGCTTGTCTTCTCACAGTGGCCTAACAACAGGGAACTGAAGGCGGCTCGAAAAGAATTGGGCGAACACAGAAAAGCCGCCGCAACTAAGACAGACATTGACGCTGAGTTGCGGCGGTTGCAGGGTCGGGAATGATGCCAGCCTTACGGTTTACGCTTCCACTGTTTCGACTGGGGGCAAGTGATGAAGTGAGGCTGCAAGGGTTTAAGCTCAAGCGGGATAACCTTACCTTTCTCGGTCTTGCCCCAAACAATCTCAGCCCCGCAAGATTTACATTTTGTGGGCTTGCTGGAGGTGATGGTGTAATCAGGCATTGTTGCCCCCTTGCGCTTCAGCATCAGCCCAGGTTGATGTGCCAGGTATCCAATTGATGAGTCCTAGCTTGCGAATAAATTGGTGAGCTTCGTCGTCGTACAAAAAGAAAGATGTTTCTGCACTTCCTGTGTTCACCAGGATGCCAAATTTTGCTTTGTTGGGGATTTCGTGCCAGTTAATGACCGGGTGGATAGAGTGAATTTTGTCGAGGGCAACGATCGCGTTCGACGTGCCGATAAAAACGGGTCGGTTGTTCATGGTCGTTACAATTGGTAAGTGTAATTGAGTAAGTTTTGAGGGAGGGATGATGGGCGGCTGGCGATATGCCCCCGCGATCGCCCCCCTCCTTTTTGCTGGAGTTATTCCGGCTGTTGGGGCTTCGTCTGGAAATGGGACTTACTTATTTCGTAAGAGAAATATCGGTTATGCAGTCCCAAGTCCAACGATTTAGTTTGGTATTCATGCCATTTCGTCACATAATCCTCATAGTCGAAGTCTAAATCGTCGGCGGCTACGTCAATCAGCGCAGCCAGAAGGCGACTGAGTTCGAGGGACAGGGTGTAAATTATGTCTAGCTCCCTCTTTTGAACGTCAGTTAGTTTCATCGGTTGATTCTGCCTTTGTTAAAAACGGTTTTGAGATTTTCCCCTCAAGAGTAACCACGGAGTCAATTTCGCCGGGTATTCGCCGAGAATGGGTGGTGCGTGCGTCCTCTATTAAATATCTGGTGCTTAATTCGTACCAAACGGCTGAGACTTCGGTCAGACAACCGGAGAGGCTAACTTTCACTGACATTGTGATTGACCCCCACAGCGTAGTCAGCCCCGTACTGGATGAACATCGTCTTTACACCGGCGCAGTCCCACCACACACCGATGCGGTAATTGGGGCGCTGCCGGGACATTGCCTCAGCCACACCTTCAGCGTGGGAGTAATGGCGGTGACGAGAGTGTAATCGGTCGTTGACGTAGATCGCGAATGGTTTAACCTGGTTAGAGTACATTGGTACAAGTGAATTACGACAGTAAGTTGTTCACGAAAAAAGACACTGCCTAGCGATAGGCGGTGTCTGCAACACCCTAGGGCGTTTGGTCTTGGTCGTTGGATTCAGCCAACGCCCTTAATTCGTTGAGTGAGTCTAGTTTCGCTTCATATTCATCTGCTTCCCTGATGTACCAGTCAATGCACTCACGCGATTTTGCCAACTGGTCGCGGGTGTCGGCAATCAGTTGGTCTAAGATTTTTTTAGCGATGCAGGGGCTGATTGTTGAATTGTTATTTCCCCTCGTGCTATCCGTTCGACCATCTCGGATCGACTGACCTTGAGTTCCTTGGCTTGCTTGTCCAGTTCCTTCCATGCCGAGGGAGTCAGCGTCAAACTGAACCGTTTTTTTAGTTCCCCGTACTGGTTCGGGGCTGCTCTTGTTGGCGTATTGTCCATCTTTCTCTGTCATATTTATTTTCTCCTCAAGAATAACAGGAAGTATGTATGAGTAAGTATATACCTCCTATGCTATGCTTAACACGAAATATATACTAATCTTTTACTAGGAGGTGATGTTTTAACCTCTGATTCAACACAAGTACATCCGATCGCCAACGTGATGGCTTGTCTCCTCTTTTACCTACAACAACCCACCGGGCGGGCTGTTTGACCGCAATCCCCGCCCTTTCCTCCCTTGTCCGCGCGCTACTAAGAGGTGATGCCTATTGAAACAGCCAAAATCGAGTAATAAAGCCAATTTTGTCTACCTATTAACAATTCTTAGGGCGGGTAGTAAATTGTGTGGTCTGCCCGCCCCTTACTCGCACCCAACCATGACATTAACCAGAGCATTAATATCTATGACCCAAAATGAACTACCCGCCCCCTGGGGCGATGGAGCAACGGAATCATCCGACTCCTTCAATCTCGAATCGGCCATCGATGGTGCGGTTGCTTTCGAGTTCCGCCGCCGTCGTAGTGGCGACATCATCGAATCGGCTCATCAAGAAAGCCAAAAGCTCGTAGCCGCGAAGTTTGAGGAACTAATCCGCTTGTCTCTCCCTGAAAGCTTGCTCAAGGCTCTCGACTACTCAATTCTGCCTTCCCACACAATTTGGGGCTGTTCCTGCAAGCTCCACTACCTCGGTCAGTCGATCTACTTGGGCCGTCCTGCTAACTCCCTCTCGGACTGGCGTTTGATGAGCGATGTTTTCCCCTCTGAATGTTGTTCCTCTTCTGGACTGGGACAAATGTTGATGCTGTACCTAGCTCACATCAGGAAGGCTGTAGGAAGCGTTCGCCCTGACGAACGCTCTGATGCAGAAGGGGAAGATTATGACGAGATCGGGGGGGGCAGCTACTAGCTCCTAACGAACGCAAAAAAAAGCCAGAGGGTTAACTCTGGCTTAGAACTATCGCGTTCAGGAAAAAAAATTAAAACCGACATTAAGAGGAGCATTAAATCAGTCAACAAAATGAACCCGGATGATGAAGGGAAATCCCCCGCCCTAGCTCACGAAACCGCCCTCGAACCCAAAAACAATATATTCAAGGAACATAACAATGGTAGCACAATTCCGACCAAGAAAACAAGAACAAATCCCTCCCCATAATGTTGAAATTGAAGAGTCAATTCTAGGGGGAATATTATTAGACTCAGAAGCCTATCCACGACTCCAAAACCTTAAATTCAAGCTTGTACCAGAGGCTTTCTTTTTTGAACCTCATCAGATAATCTTTCGGGCAATTCAAGCCTTAGCCGCCAAAGGCAAGTCCGTTGACATGATGACAGTCATCTCCTACCTAAGCGACAAGAAAAAACTCGATAAAGCTGGTGGATCGGCTCGGATTGCTGCCCTCGTTAGCAACACCGTTACGGCGGTTAATATTGACGGTTATGCCGAAATCTTAATCGACAAATATATTCGGCGGCAGCTATTTGAAATAAGCCAAGATATTGCAGCTCATGCTGCCGATTCGTTCTCCCCTCTGGAATATGTCTGCAATAAGGTCAAAAGTCTTACCGAACCTATAATCGAGCCTATACTTGCAAACAGTAACTCCGAAGAAAATGAGTATGGTTGCATTATCGATAAGGTCAAGAAAATCCTTCTAAAAGAATTTCATCCAGGGAAACAAACCTGGAAAATGTTGAAACTTTCCAAGGAAACTGGCGTAACAATAAAGTCACTTGAAGCCTTGTTTTTTGCTCACATGGCAGGAGAACAATACGAGCCTTTGATGACCTTTGAGCAACTCAAGAAAAAATATGGGCGGGATGCTCAAAAGTGGGTAGTTCAAGGGCTATTGCCCCGTGGCTCTTTAACCGAACTATACGCCATGCCAGGCGATGGAAAAACCTTACTTTCTTATGACATCCTTATCAAGGCTGCATTGGGTGAGCCGTGGAATGGTTTTCCGGTTGCTAACAAGCAGATAAAAGTAGTCATCATTCAAACTGACGAAGCACCGCAGGCGATGATTCAAACTCTTGAAGAACTACTACAAGGCCGAAATGTTCAGTTGTTTGTTAAGACTTGCTGGACAATAGGACAACTATTCCAATTAAAGGAAGAACTCGACGAAATCAAGCCTGACCTTTTATTAATTGACTCCCTAACTTCTATTAACCAGGGGACAGGAAAAAGCGAGAATGACATGAATTACGCCTTGATGGTCTATGTCATTCGCGAGTGGATGGGGGAAACTGGAATGGCGGGCATTCTCATCCATCACTCGAATAAATTGGGCGATTCTCGCGGGTCAACGGGGATACCTGGGGCTTGCGATCAGGTCCTCAATTTGCGCCGCCACCCGGAACAGAACAGCAACTCCGATCCGCGTCGTCATCTCGAAATTAAAAAGAGTCGGTTTCGCTGCCCCATGACTTATGACCTCGACTTTGACGGGGAGACAAAAACCTGGACGATGATGGGGCAGGTTGGGGCTTCGTTGAATTTTGATGGCGACACTCGCGATCAGATTGTGGCGTTGCTGGAAGGCGATCGCGGGACAACCTACACCAACCGGGAACTGTCGGAAGTCCTGGCGATTAACTCAGATACGATCCGCCGAACCACCCGCGAACTTTTCAACGAACGATTAATTGAGCGTGTGCCGGGGCAACGGACGGCACTCTATTACATACCTGACGACGGGCTGGACGATGGCTACAAGTTCAAGCCCAAGCTGAAGTCCGTCAATATAGATCGGCAAAATCAGCCCCAAGACCGGGCCGCCCCTGGAGAGACAGACCCGATTGTTTGCGATCGCCCTGCTGCTGACCCGATCGCCCCACCCCCGCCGCGATCGCCCCAAACCTCGGAAGCGATCGCAGACGCGATCGCACCTGAAGCCATATCAGAAGAGGATTCTAGCGGAAGCGATCGCGCGATCGCTAAAAATGTGTTGAATTCCGAAGAAAATTTACCCAAAAATACCGATCGCGCGATCGCTTCTCCTGAAACTCCCGCCCCGTCTAAATCAGAATGCGATCGCGGGG
>JAWQFT010000133.1:0-14243 GCA_035968055.1 Jaaginema sp. PMC 1080.18
CCAACAACCAACAACCAACAACCAACAACCAACAACCAACAACCAACAACCAACCTATAACTCAATCTTGTGTTCGGTGCGGCGGACTTTAGACACGGTTTTGGGAAGCACTCCGACTAAACGCGCAAAAGCCTCATCTGGGAGTTGGGCTGCGGTAGTTGCATCAAACCAGTTCTCAAATTGATTGAGAATCATCTTAGCTCGTTGCATTGGTTCGGGATTGTCTGTAATTTGCTTAATCAAACGTACCCATTGTCGCCGAATTAAATAAGCCCGTTCTCGCTCGGCTTTGTTTTGCGGTACAACCAAGGATAAATCTCCGACGGGGGCGATTTGAGTGACATCCGTGTCAAAAACGCTACCTACCACGGCCCCAGGACCGGCAAATTCCGCATGATAGTGCTTATAAAGAATTAAACCATTACGGCGACGGCTATTGACAACCAATAATTTTTTGTCCTGCAATTCCAGCACAATTTGAGTATTTCGTGAGTCTTTATCCAAATTCGGAGTAGGGGTAAAATTGTCCTGTATCATGCCACTCTTGCTGTGAACTATCGCGCCGACAGACGATCGCGGCTTCCCAATTTAACGGCAGATGCCTTAACAGATAATTTGTGTCTTCATTTTGTTTTATACAGCCTTTTTGGACAGTAGCGCTAGTTCTTAGCGTCAATATCCTCAAAAGCTAGAACAATGGTACGCGGTAAGCTCATTATTGTTTTTAATATATAGTTTCTTATTACTTTTTCCCGGCGATTAATCGGGAAATAGAGAGAGAGATTGTTATTAATTTCATAACTTTATTGTAGGAGATAGCGACACAGTTGCGAAACGAGCGATCGCGCTTTACAACAACTTTCGTAACAATAAGCGATGGGGGCGATCCCACAACCAACTGCCGAGATTGGCTTCGGTACTGTGTAGATGATACCCACAGTTGCGGTACAGAGCGATCGCCCCGGTGTTATTTTCCATCACATGAAGGTAAATTTCGCGATAGCCCCATTTTTTTGCCGTGGGTTCGCATTGGCAAAGTAGTTGACGCGCTAAACCCCGACGACGATAAGCCGGACTGACGGCTAAGTTAGAAATATAGGGATATTGAGCGCCAAACAAACTAGAGGATCGTAAAGTTAATTCAATAGTACCGACTAATTCCTCCGGGTCAGTCACTACTGAGTTTGAAGATTTTGTAACATCGGGGTATTTTGCTAACTGCGGAGAAAATAAGGCTAAATTTCGAGCCGATCCAACCCCCGTCACCAAGCATAAGTAGTGGGGAGAAGCATTTTGTAAACGACTACGCAAATCTTCATAAATACCCAGTTTCAGTACGGGATTGAGCCAATACATCCAACCCACTGGGGGATGAAAGCACTCAGTTAATAAAGTTGCCAAGGGGCTTAAGTCCTCAATTTGAGCCGGACGCACCTTAAAACTGGCGGTACTAGAGGCGCTTGAGGAAGAAAAAGGGGAGGGAGTAGAGTTCACGGCTTCTCTGACAAATTTTTAGAAATGGGAAGATGGCTCGAACACTGCCTCAAACCCAAAGTAACTGAGGTTAGCGGTAGGGCGATCGCGTCTTTCCAACAGCATTGTAACGAGCAACGGAATCCGATCCACAGCCCCAAATTTTTACCAAGGCGATCGCCACTCAATTTCCCGATCGCAGAAAGGCTAATATTGTAAGGAAGACAAACAACTTGGTCATTATTGAAAATCAAAGGTGCAGCCGCACAATCCCAATGGTAAACATCATTGATATTGCCACAATGTGGGTGTTACATCGAAAAAAGTGAAAATTGTAGCTGTTGGGGTAAAATCTACCCGCCATAATAATTTGATAGGGTGTATTGGCTATTGATAGTTGAATGGTTACACCAAGGAGGCGATCGCCCTCCAAGAGTGGACTTATTCGCCAAGAGATGCTACTCCGAATGCGGGAGATTGGTGCTGTGAACGCTCAAAATCATTCCAAACCGAAAATTCTGGTTGTTGACGACGAACCCGATAACCTGGCTTTGCTTTATCGCACTTTTCGTCGCGAATACAAAGTCTTGAAAGCGGAAAGTGGTCCGGCAGCTTTGGCAATTTTGGCCGCAGAATCCGATATTGCTGCGATTGTCTCCGACCAAAGAATGCCCATGATGAGTGGGACAGAATTTTTGAGTTTGACGGCAGTTCAATACCCCGACATTATTCGGATTATTTTGACGGGCTACACCGACGTTGAGGATTTAGTCGAAGCCATCAATAGCGGTAAAGTCTTTAAATACGTTACCAAGCCTTGGGAAGCCGAACACCTCCAAGAAGTCGTCCGTCAAGCCCTCGAAACCCATAATCTCCTGAAAATGCGGACTCAGGAGTTACAGCGCAGTTTGCGTCGCGAAGCCTTACTGTACACCGTCACCAACACGATTCGCAACGCCCAATACGATCGACAAGGGGAATCCCCCCTCCAAGAAGTGCTGCAAACGATTGTTAACAGCATTGGTACGATGCTAGAAGTTGATATTTGTATTTTGCAACCTTTCGAGCAAGAACAACTCACCGGAAATGTTTTCATTTATCAACGCCAAACCCAAGCCTCCCTCATTACCACCCTACCCACGGGAAATGCCAATCCTATCCACCGTCGCAACCCATCCCACCTCGAAACCGAACGTTTAGCGTTGACAGTTTGGGAAACCCACGATATCGAACCGATTAACGATATTACCCAGCACGAAGCATTGCAAGGAAGCGATCCCGTTATTCAGCGTCGGGCTGAAGCCTTTGCTGCGGCAGATATTTACTCGACATTACTAATTCCTTTGATTTGTCGTAGTGAATTAGTTGCGGTGTTGGGACTGCATCGTTGTGGTACTCCCAGACCCTGGCAAGACGACGAGAATCAGTTAGTGTTGATGGTAGCCGACCAAGCTGCTTTGGCGATTTCCCAAGCTAGGGCTTACGAACAAGTGCGATCGCTCGCTCGTCGCGAAGCCCTTGTCAATACTATTACCAGTACCATTCGCTCCAGCCTCGATCCCCAAGACATCTTCAAAGCCATTACCGAACAACTGGGGGTGAGTTTAGATGTGGATGGTTGTGCTTTGTCTTTATGGACAGCAAGCGACGAATTTGTGCATTGTGTGGGCTTATACGATCGCGCCCTCGGAGATACTGACAATAACTATCTCCCTCAATCTCAAGTTCCTATTGCCGGGAATCCCGTTTTACAAGAACTCCTCCGCACTCAGCAACCCGTGGTACTAGCCGATCTCGAACTGGCTGAAACCGAAGCCATGAGTGGTGTAGATTTGCCCTTGCGATCGCCCGCCAGAGCCTTACTCATTGTGCCTTTGCTCGTCGATGGCGAGATTATTGGTAGTATCTCCTTACGGCAAACTCAACGCCCCCGACGCTGGGAAATCGAGGATATTGAACTAGCTCAAGCCGTCGCTGCTCAAGCCGCGATCGCTGTACAACAAGCCCGTTTATTCCAAAAAACCCGCTCCCTTGCCGATCGCCTCCTGGAACTCGATCGCCAGAAAACCGAATTCTTCCAAAACATATCCCACGAATTCCGCACCCCCCTCACCCTGACGATCGGCCCCCTCGAAAGTGCCGTAGAAAAAGAAACCGGATTGCCCCTCGAACAATCCAAAATGCTACTGCGGAACTCTCGGCGCTTACTGCGTTTAGTGAATCAACTCCTCGACCTCCAACGCCTGGATGCGGGGCAAATGCAGGCTAATTTTTATCCTTGCGACTTAGACCAGTTTATCGAGCAGATTGTCGAAACCTTCGAGCCGTATTGCGATAAAAAAAGCCTACAACTCAAAACCGATTTAGCGGCTTGTCCCCAAGTTTATCTCGACCTCGAAAAATTCGATAAAGTCATCTACAATCTGCTGTCTAACGCCATGAAGTTCACCCCAGCCGAAGGCAGCATCACCATCAAACTGCGTACCGAGGAAAAGCAAATTTGTATCGAAGTCCAAGACACAGGTATTGGCATTTCTCCAGAACATATCCCCTACTTATTCGATCGCTTTCGTCAAGCCGATGGCTCAATTGACCGTTCTTATGAAGGGACAGGGCTAGGACTGGCTTTAGTCAAAGAAATCGTCGAACTCCACGGCGGCGAAATTGCGGTAACTTCGGTTAAAACCACCCCGGAAACCCCGAACGGTGGGACAACTTTTACCATTTGGCTACCGACAGGTGCAGCCCATCTCCCCCAAGACCAAGTGATGGAAACAGTAACCGAAGTACAATCTTCGCGAGCTACCGTTGAGTTAGCGGACTTAGAGCTAGAAGTACAGGATTACGAGAGCGATCGCGAATTTGTCGAAGCTACTGTCATGGCAGAAGCAGACCCAGATATTACCCAAAAATCAATTTTGATGGTGGATGATAATCCCGATTTACGGCGCTATGTCTCCCAAATTCTGCGAGAAGCCGGTTATCGCGTCAAAACGGCGGTGAATGGGGAAGATGGCTTCAACCAAACCCGCCAAATCCAGCCGCACCTCATTGTCACCGATCTCATGATGCCGAAAGTGTCTGGTTACGATCTGATTCGCTTGATTCGCGACGATGCAGAGTTGCAAGGAACGCCGATTATCCTACTGACTGCCAAAGCCGACGAAGACAGCCGTATTACTGGGACAGAACAAGGAGCAGATGCTTATCTCGCTAAACCCTTCAACGATCGCGAACTCCTGGCTGAAGTCCGCAATCTCCTCTCTCTCAAAGCCAACGAAGAACGAGTTAAAGAACTCAACCAATACCTCACCCAATCCGTGCTGAGTCGCTTTCTACCCCCCACCTTAGTCGAACGAGCCGCCCTTGGGGAACTCACCCTCGATCTTAGCCCTGAACCCCGGTTAATCACGATTTTATTTAGCGATATTGTCGGCTTTACGCAATTATCCAATACTTTGCGATCGCGCCGCATTTCCCAAGTCCTGAACGAATATCTCGAAGCCATGAGTACCGTCGTTTTCGAGCAAGGCGGTACTGTCGATAAATTCGTCGGGGATGCCATTTTAGCCTTATTCGGTTCTCCCGAAGACCTCCCTCCCCAAGAACAAGTGCGACGCGCCGTTAACACCGCCAAAGGAATGTACCAAGCCCTCGAAGACCTCAATCGCGACTGGCAAGCCCGCGGCCTCCTCGGTGGCGAGAAAACCCCTTTACTGCGTTTTCGTTGCGGTATCCACCAAGGAACGGCGGTTGTGGGAATGTTTGGCAGTCAACAACGCTCGGATTATACCGCGATCGGCCCTAGCGTCAATATTGCTTCTCGTCTCCAAGAAGCCGCCCAACCCAATAGTATTTTAGTCTCAGCCGCCGTCGCAGATTATTTGACTAATGCCGAAATTGAACGCTATGGTTCGTTGAAGCTGAAGGGCATTGATGAAACAATTTTGTCTTTTTTGGTGAAATAATAGCAAATACAGCCAAAATGAGGCTTTCATGTAGGGTGGGTTAGGCGGCTAAAATTTCCGCTATGACTGCAATCTAGCTATCCGCCGTAACCCACCATTTAAGGTGTGTCACGGCACTAGAGATGAATCAGTGGGCTTTTAGTAATCGGATTGTACGATAAGCGGCAAGTCCTGAAGGGCTTACTACAAACAAAATGAAAAAAATCTGGTGTATTAATCTGAGTTTAACGGCATTATTATTTGTATTCGGCTGTAGTCGTCCTACAACTGACTCGGCGATTTCCGATTCTGAAACTTTAACCCAGAATGTGGACTCCACTGAACTTCGTCGCACTATTGAAAGTCAGGTTGACCAAACTTTAGTCGAAAACGGGCCGGGTGTGGCAGTTTTGGTAATGGAAAATGGCGAAATTCTCCACGCTGAGGGTTATGGTTTGCGGGATATAGACGCACAACTTCCCATTACCCAAAATACCTTGTTTGACCTCGCATCCGTCTCGAAACAAATGACTGCTTTGGGGATATTAATTCTCATGGAAAGGGGGGAATTAGATGTAGAGAATGCAGTGACAGATTATCTCCCCGATTTTGTCGATCCAAATCCTGACGATCCGATTACAGTTGCGGATTTATTGCATCATACTTCGGGTTTAGCCGATTATACCGGAGGTAATTGGGAAGGATCGGATACTGAATTTGCGAATTTAACTTTAGAGGATCATTTGTTGTGGTTGAATGAACAAGAATCGGTGAGCGATCGCGGTACAGAATTTGAATATAACAATAGTAACTATGCCTTACTCGCGTTAATGATTCAGCGAGTTTCAGAAAAACCCTTTCCGGCGTTTATGCAAGAGGAAATTTTCGCACCGTTGGGAATGTCGCAAACCCTGGTATATCAAAATCTCGGACAAATCATTCCCCAACAAGCCAATGGTTACGCGGTTTCTGAGGATGGAGAGGTAACAGAATCGAGTTTTCCTACAGTTATTACAGGGGATGGTAATGTTTTTAGTTCGATTGCGGATTTAGCGAACTATGACCGAGGTTTGCGAGATAATACCTTAATCAGTGCAGAAACCTTAGCCCTCGCGTTTACTCCAGGAGAAGCTACTGAGGATTATGGTTTCGGTTGGGAAGTTACCGAGACTTATGTGCATCATGATGGCAGTTGGGAGGGGACTAGCACTTATTATCGGTTTTATCTCGATCCAGCAATTAGTATTGTGGTGTTGTCCAATGATGAAAATTATGACCCAGAGGAATTGGTAGACGCGATCGCGATAACTTTAGATTTGGAGTAATATCTAAAGGGGTTTTGAGTTTGACAAATAGAGCGTTGCGATTAAAGATCATATATTTTAGACTTAAAAGATATCTCTAAATCATCTATTTGTCTTATGAGCTATCGCGACATTATCACGATTGAGCCAGATAAACGGGGTGGCAAACCCTGTATTCGTCGGATGCGAATTACAGTCTATGATGTTTTGGGTTGGTTAGCTGCGGGTATGTCTGTTGCTGAAATTATTGATGATTTTCCAGAATTAACAAAAAGCAGATATTAGAGCTTGTCTGGAGTTTGCCGCCGATCGCGATCGCCTTATCTTGTAGTGGTGTAAAACATCTTAAACGGTGGGTTACGCCACTACATTACTATGAATGAATCTGAAGCTACAAATAAATTAAGAATTTTACTGGAGCAAGATGTTGAAAAAGTCCAGTTTTGGTTAGACCAAGTGTGGGCGGAAAAACAACAAATTTCAGATGATTTTAACTGGCAGGGACTAGCTGAAATAGCTGCCTCTCAAGCGAGAGAACTTGCTCTCCAATCACCTCCCTGTAAATTACTGAGTTTAGCTTGGGCAAAAGTGGCAATTTCTGTTTACGAATTTTTGATAAACCATCAGATAAAATATGAAACAAGAGAATCATTTTTTTACTCTTTGATGATGCTACGCGCTTACATGATAGTGAAGTTCGGGATATCTGATGAAGATTCAATTCTAGATACAACTCCAATTGTTGACTGGTTTTTTGATAACTTAAATCTTACTTATCAAGAAGCAATAAGTAGGGCATCGAGTTGGCAAGAACTTTTCACTAATTCAACTCCTGAAAAATTTAATGACAAATTAATTTCCAAAAGAGAAGATATACTCCAACTAAGATTGATAAAGAATCGATTAGGTGTCATAAAATTATTAATGGATAGCCATCAACTCTGTCCTAACGAAGAATTAAAAGCTTGGCTCTTAATTCGAGAAAAGTTACCGTAACTTAAATGGTGCTTTAGAAAAACCCTCAAAACTGGCTTCAACATAAACTATAGACCGAAACCCTGTAGAGTGCGTTCTCTACTGTAAATTCCGCGATCGCGCCATACAAGACGTTAAGATATTATGGATAAACTCGATGATAAATAGTGCAATCGGGGTCTAACATAATGCAAGCAATCCTTCTAAGTCGCGAAGAAGTTGCGCGTCGAGCCAAGCAATTATATGAGGGTGGCATCCGGCAAAAAGTCGAGATTGAGGAAAATATTGGCAAAATGGTCATTATCAATGTTGAAACGGGGGACTATGAAGTTGATAATACTGGACTGCAAGCAGCTAAGATACTCCAAGAAAAATCCCCGTATGCAAGACTCTTTGGCATCCGTATCGGCTACAATGTGGCGGCTTCTTTCGGAGGTGTGATGAAGCGAGTGAGTCATGATTTCCGGTATTGTGACTGACAGACACGCAGTTGTCTCGCTGACATTTCTTTTGGTAAATAATGCAACTTTCCCGGTTGAATTTGTCATCGATACAGGCTTTACAGATGAGCTTTGCTTGCCGTTAGAAGCCGTTTTAAAAAGCTTCGGTTGCATCGCAGTATAGTAGAACCTTGTTTTTATGTCCCCTAGTGTTCTCTCGGAACGAGGTTAAATTCAAGCTAAGTTCATCGGATCGACATCGATGCCTAAGCTAATGGCTGGCGGACATAAACCGCGCAGTTGTAATAAATCTGGCATATTATCGCTGCCTGGGGGCATTTTTAGCAAAATATGCCAGCGATAGCGGCGATTAATGCGTAAAATGGGTGCGGGGGAGGGGCCGAGAATTTCGCCTGCGTCTGGGAGTAAAACTTGACTGGCTTGAGCGACCAGTCGGGCAGTATCTTGAACTTCGCGCTCGTTTACGCCGCTAATTCGGAGTAATACCAAGCGAACATAGGGCGGATAGTTGTTTTCGCGGCGTTGTTGCAGGATTTCGCTGCTAAAGCCTTCGTAATTGTAGTTCTGGACGGCGGAGACGACGGGGTGTTCGGGGGTATAGGTTTGCAGGATGGCTTTACCGCCTAATTCGCCGCGGCCAGCGCGTCCAGCGACTTGAGTAAGGGTTTGAAAGGCATTCTCGCTAGAACGATAATCGGGGCGGTGGAGCAGACCATCGGCGGCTAAAATACCGACGAGGGTCACTTGTTCGATATCAAGCCCTTTGGTGAGCATTTGCGTACCGATGAGGATATCGGCTTCCCCGCGTCGGAAGCGTTCGAGGAGGATGCGTCTGGAGTCTTTGGTACGGGTGGTGTCGCTGTCGAAGCGAATGGCTCGTAAGTCGGGATGAATTTGGCTGAGGGTTTGGGTAATTTTTTGTGTCCCACTGCCAAAAAATTTGAGGTAGGGGGAACGGCATTGGGGGCATTGGGGGGGTTGCAGTTGGCGGTGGTTGCAGTAGTGACAGCGTAGGAGAGGGGTGGCGTTTTCGTGGGTGCGATGGTAGGACAAGGAGACATCGCAGTGAGGGCATTCCATGACGTAGCCACAACTGCGACAGGAGACGAAGGTGCTGTGGCCGCGACGGGGTACGAATAGTATGCCTTGTTCGCCTTGTTCTTTGAGGTTTTGTAGGGCGTTTTGGAGGCTTTGGCTGAAGACGGAGCGGTTGCCTTGTTGCAGTTCTCGCCGCATATCGACGATTTCGATTTGGGGGAGGGGACGTTGGGCAATGCGATCGCGTAAGGGGAGATATTGCTCTGTATCTCGTCGGGTTACCCAGGTTTCGAGGGCGGGAGTGGCTGAACCGAGGATGAGGGGGCAGTTTTCCAGTTGCGATCGCCACTGCGCGACGGTACGAGCGTGATAGCTAGGGGCAGGTTGGTCTTGTTTGAAGCTGCTATCGTGTTCTTCGTCGAGGATAATCGCCCCTAAGCTCGGTAAAGGCGCAAAAATGGCGGATCGCGTGCCGATGATGACTTGCGGCTCTCCTTGGAGCATTTGTCGCCAGGTGTCGTAACGTTCGCCGTCAGATAGGGCGCTGTGATAAACGCAAACGCGATCGCCAAATCTCGCCCGGAAGCGATCGGTGAGTTGGGGGGTTAGCCCAATTTCGGGGACGAGGACGAGGGCGGATTTTCCGGCTGCGAGGAGAGGGGCGATCGCCTGGAGATAGACTTCAGTTTTACCCGATCCTGTTACGCCGTGGAGGAGAAATTCAGCCGCGCGATCGCAAGCCAGAATTGCATTTACTGCTTCAGTTTGAGCCGCATTCAGGGTTTTCGGGGTATCGTCCGCGATCGCAGCACCTCGATGCAAGCGCAGAATTTCGCGATACTGCACCACCACTGCCCCTTTTTCCTCTAACTTATCTACCAATGGAGAACTGGTATTACACGCTTGCAGCAACTCCGTCAGCCACATTTCTCCCCCACTACGCCGCAATCTCTCCAAAACTTCTCGCTGACGCGGCGTTAAGGATGTCTCGAAACCATGACTTACGAGGATTACAGCTTTTTGTTGTTTGGGGAGAGTGGGTTTGGGGGGTTCGAGGTAACTGGTAACCCAACCGCGTTTGAGTAAATCGCGAATACCTTGTTGGGCATTTTTGACTTTACGACGGATGTATTGGGTGCTGTAATCGCGGTCTTTTTGTTGTTGCAGGAGTTGTAAAATGCTTTGGGCGCTAGGAGAACAAAACACTTCCGCACCAGAGGGGATCGCATCGGGATTGAGACGCAGACGCGATCGCGATCGCCCCAGCAACCCAGGAGGTAACGCCACGCGAATGACATTCATTAAAGGTGTGTAATAATATTGGGCAACTCGCTCTAAAAGTTGCCAATAATGGGGAGGAAAGAAGTTCACCACCAATACTGCTTCGATTTCCTTGATTTGATGAATGCTCAATCCCCTAGGCGGTTGTTGCAAGCGCTTGATGGCGATACCCCCCGCAATCTGACGGTTGAGGGGAACGCTGACCAAATCGCCGGGTTGAGCTTCTAAATCCGGGGGTAAACTATAAGTCAACGGTGTCTCAATACCCGGACAATCCACTAAAACTTCTAACCAACGTCCCTCCGAAGTGGGAGTTGATGCTTCATAGGTAGAACCAGGTTCGGCTACAGCCACAGTAGAAAAAAGGTTGAGCATTCGGGACACCATGACAACAGCGTGAGATCGACCGATCCAGTTATAGGGTAACAGCGATCGCCCCAGACTTCCCCAAACGCATCTGAATCCTTCAAAAACAGTCTTGTTTTCTTGACTTATTCCTCGTGATAGATTCTAAATTTCTGCCCCTTGACAGATAGACCAAAGCCTCTATTTATGAGATGTTAAGCTAGTAGCAGTACAACATTACATTTTCATTAAAAATTGCCAAAACTATCAACGAAAGCAGTTCTGATTGAAAAAAAAGTAAGAGAACAGTCAACAAAACTACAGTCTAACGATACAGTGAAAATCTGGATCGATCGGTTTGTTAAAGTCACCCTCTAATACAATTGCTAAAAGATAAAAATGCAATTTTGTAATCAGTCAGACAAATTTAAACTTCAATTTTGGTAATCTGTATTGGAAAGCACTTCTAAGTTTGCTGCCACAATGTCAAACGAGTTAAAATCCGGTCAAAATGCCTTTGTTACTTCAATCGACAATCAAAACATTTTGTTTTCCTCCCAAACCCACAAACCCTTTAACTTGATAACAGTTTCTTAAACGCAGTTGATACCGATTTTAATCAAATTAAATTAGTTTTAATTTGTGCCATGAACTTCAATAATTTGATTTTGTAATTTTACTGAAAATACAATATAGACAGCGATCCGTTAGCGATCGCTCTGAATTTACAACAACAGTCAATTTCTGTTTCATCTAAACCAAACCCATCCCAACCCGATTGAATATGAAAACGATCTCAGAAGCCCAAACCCCAAACGTGCAGTTAGAAGCCGATCTCGAATTTGAAAATAACAGTGACAATCAAACCGCCAACGCTGATACCAACTTAGTTGATATTGAATTTTCCGATGCTACAGAAAACGGTCAAGCCAGGCCATCTAGAAGTAAAAGCACCGACGACACAGTAGGCGCATTTTTCAAAGAAATGGCTCGCTATCCGTTGCTAAAGCCCGACGAAGAAATCGAATTAGCCCACTGCGTCAAATCTATTGTAGAGATTGAAGAAAAAAGAGAAGACCTAGCCGAAGAACTCAAGCGATCGCCTTCCAAAGCCGAACTTGCCGAAGCCTTGGGTCTTACCATGCGTCAACTCGAACAACGACTTTACAAAGGACGAGTAGCCAAGCGTAAAATGATTCGGTCTAACCTGCGTTTAGTCGTCTCCATTGCCAAACGCTACCTCAATCGCGGCGTACCTTTCCTAGATTTAATTCAAGAAGGCGCGATCGGTTTAAATCGGGCTGCTGAGAAATTCGACCCCAACAAAGGCTACAAATTCTCCACCTACGCTTACTGGTGGATTCGTCAAGCCATCACCCGTACCATAGCCAACGATGCACGCACGATTCGCCTTCCCATCCACATCGTCGAAAAGCTCAACAAGCTCAAAAAAGCCCAACGTACTCTCAAACAAAAGCTGCAACGCAATCCCAACGAGGAAGAACTGGCCGTAGAACTCGATGTTACCGTACCGCAACTGCGCCAACTCTTACAACTCCGTCGGCAATCCCTCTCTCTGAATCACCGTGTTGGGAAAGGCGAAGACACCGAACTGCTCGACTTGCTCGAAGACGGCGAATTGCAACTGCCCGAAGACCAAATGAGCGAAGTCATGATGCGTCAAGAAATCTGGGATGTTTTGGGTGAAGTCTTGACCGAGCGAGAAAAAGATGTGATTTCCCTGCGTTATGGTTTGAATGCTCATCAACCCCATACTTTAGAAGAAGTGGGCGGTATTTTCAACTTATCCCGCGAACGAGTCCGCCAAATCCAAAGTAAAGCCATGCGGAAACTGCGTCGTCCTCAAGTTGCTCGTCGTTTACGCGGTTGGTTAACTTAATTTTCGGTTAGTAGTAAGGGCTTTAGCTCTTTCTTAGTTGTTAGTTATTGGTTGTTGGTTGTTGGTTATCCGACACTGATAACTGATTACTCTCGCGCGAAACGTTAATTTCCCTTTTTTTGGCTGTAACGCTTATCCGGTCTAGCTTTGAGTCTTTTAAAACTAACCCCTAAGAGAAGAAAGTTTCTGACCCCCTTTCTGGGGCAAAATTCAACTCCCCCCCGATTGCCGACTGCCCAAAGCTTGCAGCGCTTTGAGTGGAGTGTCTTGGATTGGAACAAACCCGCGATCGCGTTTTATGAAAAAATTGGGGCGCAAGTCTGACCCGATTGGCGCACTTGTCGCGTCACCGGAGAAGCCCTCGCGCCACTGGCTCAAACCCACCCCTACAGTCCGCCTGCAAATTAAAATCTGATATCAAGTTGTAATAAAATAAAAAATAACCCTCTACCCCTGCAAATCATGGACTTTCAGGAACTCCCGACTTCCTCGTTTGAAGTAATTACTGTCAATCGCAGAGGCGAGGTGATTGAAAAACGCCCCGGTCAAGCATCTTATTTTCGGGAAGACTTAGGAAATGGAATCAGCTTGGACATGGTGTACATACCAGGGGGAAACTTCACGATGGGCGCACCAGCAGGGGAGAAGAAGAGTAAAGACAGGGAACACCCACAACACCAAGTCACCCTGCAACCCTTCTTTCTGGGCAAATACGCCATCACTCAGGCACAATGGCGAGCCGTGGCCGCATTACCGAAACTACACCGAGACTTAGACCTAGACCCATCCAAATTCAAAGGGGCTAATCGACCTGTAGAAAGAGTAAATTGGCGCGATGCGGTAGAATTTTGCGCTCGGTTGTCAGTAGCGACAGGCAGACAGTATGTATTACCCAGCGAAGCGCAATGGGAATATGCTTCTCGCGCTCATACAACAACACCGTTTCACTTTGGCGAAACCATCACAACAGAAATCGCGAATTACAACGGTAACGAAAGCTACGCCGACAACCCCAAAGGAGAGTATCGAAAACAAACAACCTCCGTAGGTAGTTTTCCCCCCAACAGCTTTGGTTTGTACGATATGCACGGCAATATCTGGGAATGGTGCGCTGACCCCTGGCATGGTAATTATGTTGGGGGAACACCCGATTACAGAGGCGCACCCACGAATGGTAAGGTGTGGGACGAGGAGTGTAATGATAATCGTTATCAAAATTACCCAGATTCTTTAGCCAGTTTATTGGATAATGAGTCAACTCATATATTACGCGGTGGCTCTTGGGATTTCGATCCGTGGTTCTGTCGTAGTGCGTACCGCTACTTCAACTCCTATCCCGACTTTAGGCTCAACGTTATCGGGTTTCGCGTTGCATCAATCAGTCCGTGAGGACTTCGTTGCGTTAGCCCCAGATTTTAATCTGCGGGCGGTTTCGGGTATTGACTCGTTTATCCCGGTCGCCGTGGGATTGGAAATCCTCGGCTAGAGTTACGAAACCCACCTTCGCGGGTTAATGTTC
>JAWQFT010000134.1:0-14199 GCA_035968055.1 Jaaginema sp. PMC 1080.18
GCCCACTGCCCAATTCCCCCCCTCCCCCCTCTCAAAACCACTACCCACTACCTACTACCGAAAACCCTGGTCACTGAAAAAACTAAACTCGCACCCGCATCAACGGCTGTCCGTACTCCACGGGTTGGCCATTGTCTACCAAAATTTCTAGAACTTGTCCTGAAACTTCAGCTTCAATTTCATTCATCAGCTTCATCGCTTCGATAATGCAAACCGTTTGGCCTGTTTGGACGCGATCGCCCACATCCACAAAAGGCGCTTCATCCGGGCTAGGCGCTCGATAAAATGTCCCCACCATCGGCGAAGTGATTTCGGTCGTTTTATCGTCCGTTGCCGGGGGCGCAGCAACAACATCCGTTGGGGGGGCAGAGGCAGGAGAGGGAGTCGTCAGAGCAGTTGGCGGTACGCTCGTTGTCTCAGACACTACCGCCGGGGGTAAAGACACTCCGGCAGTTGTCCCTTTTTTCACAGTGAGTTCAAAATCTTCACTTTTTAAAGTTAGTTCGGCAATATCTGTTTGCGCGATCGCGCTCAACAATTCCCGTATTTGCGTAATATCTATCGGCACTAATCGTCTATCCCGTTATTGTGGTTGACACAAAAAGAAGCAAAACTAATTTTCTCGACCCAAGTAAGTATCATTACGGGTGTCGATTTTAATGCGTTCGCCCACAGAAATAAACAAAGGAACCATCACTTGTGCGCCCGTTTCCACTGTGGCAGGTTTTGTTCCTCCCGTAGCCGTATCGCCTTTTACGCCCGGATCGGTTTCAGTCACTTCTAAAACCACCGAATTCGGCAGTTCTACTTCCAAAATCTGTGTTCCCCACTGTACCACATTGACTTCCATGCCTTCTTTGAGATACTTCACCGTCGCGCCAATTTGCTCCTCGGATAAACGGTTTTCTTCGTAGCTTTCCATATCCATAAAGACAAACTGCTCTTTGTCTTTATAGGTATACTGCATGGTGCGCTTTTCTAAAATTGCTTGGGGAACGGTTTCCCCAGCCCGAAAAGTACGTTCTACTGTATTTCCCGTTTGCACATTTTTTAACTTAGTCCGTACAAAGGCCGAACCCTTACCCGGCTTAACGTGGAGAAATTCGACGACACGCCACACCGAACCGTCTAAATTCAAAGTGACACCCGTTCTAAAATCATTACTTGAAATCATGGCAATCGCGCATCCGCCAAAAACAATCAGGAACATTTTACCTCTGATTGTGGTTCTCTCCCGTACCTATCCCAAAAGATGGCAAGATGAAAAAGGTTCAAGATTGAGCCAAATGCCAAATTCTTGATGTTATCAGTTTGAGAATTCACAAAATATTTTTATGAAAGTTACAAAACACCTATGGTCTTCTCTCAAAAGTCGTTTGTGGAGGACAACTTTAATCGCTTTGCTGCTGATTCCTTTATCTTTAACCCTGAGTGGGGCTTGGTGGGGCGATCGCGAAACTACGCCAACTCGCAACAGTCAACTGGCTCAAGGTAACGCGATTACCGATCCGACTTCGATTTTGCGCTACGCTCTCCCCATCGATAACGACAGCGTGCGCGATCTCCAAGAAAGTCTTGAAGATATTTCCGAACAACTCCGGGGTAAGCGCTGGAGTGCGATCGATCGCGATATCAAAACTGCCAGACGCGCTCTAACTTTGGGAGAAGACAAATTACTTGCGAGTATTCCTCCCCAAAAGCAAACCGAAGCTCAAAACCTAATCGCGCAACTCACCACTGGTGTTGAAGAATTACAGGAGGTGACAGAAGCGAAAGACAAAGAGCAAGTCTGGACGCAACGCCGTAAACTTCTCAACCAAATCGCTGAATTAGAGGAGTTGATGGTACAGGGATTTCCTTTTGATGTACCTGAAGAATATGCCAACTTACCCCAACTCAAAGGTCGTGCTGTGGTTGAAATGAAAACCACGAAAGGGGACTTAATTATTGTGGCAGATGGTTACAGCGCCCCCGTGAATGCCGGGAACTTTGTGGATTTGGTCGAACGGGACTTTTATGATGACTTGGAATTTTTACCCAGTCAGGATTATGTGCTGCAAGTGGGCGATCCCCCTGGAGATGATGATGGCTTTATCGACCCCAATACGGGCGAATATCGCGCCATTCCCTTAGAAGTTCTGATTCAAGGGGAGGATGAACCCATTTACGGGATTACCCTCGAAGATTTAGGTTTATATCTCGAACCTCTGGCTTTGCCGTTCTCGGCTTATGGTACGGTGGCGTTGGCTCGTCCCCAAGGCAATGTCAATGGGGGATCGTCGCAAATCTTCTTCTTCTTGTTTGACAGCGAACTCACGCCCCCTGGTTTTAATTTACTCGATGGCCGCTATTCGGTTTTGGGTTATGTAGTCGAGGGTAAAGATGTTCTCGAAAACCTTAAACCGGGCGATCGCGTTCTGGCGACGCGCACGATTGCTGGGCTGGATAACCTCGTACAACCCCAATAATGACTCACGTTCGGGATGTGGGGGAACAAGGGGTTTTACAACGGCTCAAAGCTTTTTGTCCGCCAGAAATTATCGGGGATGATGGGGCAGTGTTGGCTGTAGCATCCCCAAATTCTGTGGTGGTGACAACGGATGTTTTAGTGGAAAATGTCCACTTTAGCGATCGCACCACCTCCCCTGAAGATATCGGTTGGCGAGCCGTCGCCGCCAATCTCTCAGATTTGGCAGCGATGGGAGCATCTCCTCTGGGTTTGACGGTGGGGTTGAGTTTACGGGGGGATATTTCCCTCCCTTGGCTCGATCGCCTTTACCAAGGACTCTCCGCTTGTGCGACTGCATACCAAACAGCTTTAGTCGGGGGAGATGTGTGTCGCTCTCCTGTGGTGAGTTTGGCGATTACGGCTTTGGGTGAAGTTGCCCCCCACCAGGTATTGCGTCGCGATCGCGCTCGTCCCGGAGATGCAATTATCGCCACGGGGGATCACGGTAATGCTCGTGGGGGCTTAGAATTGCTGCTCAATCCCGATTTGGGTCAAAATTTAACCCAAGCGCAACGAGAAACCCTCATCGCCGCTCATTGTCGCCCTCGTCCTCGTTTGGATGTCTTACCCCCATTGCGATCGCTCTTGGGAGAAAATAATTGTGCCGCGATGGACAGCAGCGATGGTTTAGCCGATGCCATTATCCAAATTTGTACTGCGAGTCAGGTGGGAGCAATTGTTGAGGGCGATCGCCTCCCTATCGCTCCAGTTTTAACTCAATTCGTTGACCCCGAAACCGCCAGGGAATGGGCATTATACGGTGGCGAAGATTTTGAATTGGTGCTGTGTTTGCCTCCAGCCCTAGCCGAAACCTTGGTGAGTCAGTTGGGGTCAAAAGCCGCGATTGTGGGGACAATCCAGGGCGATCGCTCTGTGAATCTGCGCCAAGGAGATACCCTGCACCCCCTTACCCTCGCTCAAGGCTTCCAGCATTTCTAATCTCAACAAGAAACCAGGAATGCTATCTCAGCCACATTCCTGGTTTGATTCTCAAATTCAATTAGGGAATTAAGATGGCCATTTCTCAGCTACTAATTCAGCAAGATCGACAACTCGTTGAGAATAACCCCACTCGTTATCGTACCAAGCCACGATTTTGACCATGTTGCCGCCCATCACCATCGTCAAACTAGCGTCTAAAGTTGATGAAACATCGGTTTTGCGGAAATCACAGGAAACCAAAGGCAATTCGTTATAAGCCAGAATCCCTTTTAACGGCCCTTCGGCTGCGGTTTTGAAGGCATCATTAACTTGTTCGGTAATGGCGTTTTTTTCAGTTTCCACGACACAATCTACGATTGAAACGTTCGGTGTCGGGACGCGCAAGGCAATACCATTGAGTTTGCCTTTCAACTCCGGTAATACCAAAGCAACAGCTTTAGCAGCCCCAGTGCTGGTAGGAACAATGTTAATGGCTGCGGCGCGCGCGCGACGTAAATCCCGGTGACTGGCATCGAGAATCCGTTGATCCCCCGTGTAACTGTGAGTGGTGGTCATTGTGCCTTTGACGATCCCGAAGCTATCGTTCAACACTTTAACCACGGGAGCTAAACAGTTAGTGGTACAACTGGCGTTACTAATAACTTGGTATTGACCGTGTTTGTAGTCTTTGTGGTTGACCCCCATGACGTAAGTGCCAATGTTGCCACCTTTACCCGGTGCGGTAATTAAAACTTGTTTAGCCCCAGCAGCTAGATGCTTTGATGCGCCTTCGTCGGTGACAAAAACCCCCGTCGATTCGATGACGAGATCGATATCCCAAGCATCCCACGGTAAGTTTAAGGGATTGCGATCGGAGACACATTTAATGGTTTTGCCGTTAACGATTAAGGAGTTATCATCAGCTTTGATGTCAGCATCGAGGATGCCGAGCATTGAATCGTATCTGAGTAAGTGGGCATTGGTTCTGGGGTCAGAGGTATCATTAATACCAACTACTTCAAGTTGGCTGTTTTCACGGCCCAGCCAACACCGCAAAAAGTTCCGTCCGATTCGTCCAAACCCATTGATCGCTACTCTAATCACTGCGTCTTGCCCTCTATACTTGTACAGATGAATAAAATTCCAATTATTTTAATACTCCAAATCATATCGTAAAGTCGCTCCATTTTCGAGTTGACTTTACCAGGAAAAATAACAACAAGAGCGATCGCGCTTGATGCCAGGGGGATCGCTGTCGGGATTGTTTTGAAGGTGCAGGCTGGTTTGGGCTTTGTTCTTGCCCTCCTCGCAACCGCGAAGCTGATTCATCTATGCAGTCGTTAATGCAGGATTACTGCGGTTAATCGGACTTGAGGGGGATCGAAAATGGCTTTTGTTACGGATATGTCAGACTCAACACCGTAAGATAGAGCAGAATTGACAAGATTAAGTTGCGGGTCTGCAAAAAAACGTTTGAACCTACGAAAAAGCTAACCTTGGCGATCGCGCCAATCGATAACGTGATGTATAACTAATCTTAGTGCAAGGATAGGAATTTTTGATTAACTGTATCCTCTGCAATCAATTCTTGATATTATAGCGCGAGATTCTCATCGGTATTTTTTCGGTGTGGTGTGTGTGGTGTACTAAGGAGTCTTGATGTCGAAGTCTGTTGATTTTTGCGGTCAACCGTTCCATTTCATCGGCATTGGTGGAATCGGAATGTCAGCTTTAGCTTATGTTCTGGCCAAAAGACAAATTCCCGTCTCTGGTTCGGATATTCGGGCTAGTCATATTACGCAACGCTTACAAGCAGTAGGCGCGCATATTTTTAACTCGCAAGATGCTGCGAATTTAGAGTTTTTTCAAAAAGATGGCGATCGCGATCCAGAGTTAGTCGGAATCAATTCCCCAAGCGATCGCCGTGAAGCTCTAGCTGCCCTAACAATGTCGCGAACCAAGTCCAAAACGGCGGCAAATCCCGAACTTTTACCTCAAGTCATCTGTTCGACGGCCATCCCCGCGAGTAATGCCGAGTATCAAGCAGCCCAGAAGTTGGGTTGTCCGATTTTTCACCGTTCGGATGTCTTAGCCGCTTTAATCCGGGAGTATCAAAGCATCGCCGTGGCTGGAACTCACGGCAAAACAACAACCAGTAGTCTGATTGGCTATATGTTGGTCAAAGCTGGCCTCGATCCCACCGTGGTGGTTGGGGGAGAAGTCAATGCCCTCGGCGGTAATGCCCGCTTGGGTCAAAGCCAATTTTTGGTGGCAGAAGCCGACGAATCTGATGGTTCTTTGACCAAACTCATGCCCCAAATTGGCGTTGTGACGAATATCGAACTCGATCACCCCGACCATTATCAAAGCGTCGATGAGGTTGTCGCTACTTTTCAGATTTTTGCTAATCAATGCGATATCTTGATTGGTTGTGGTGATTGCGACTTAGTAACCCACCGCTTGCAGCCCCACATTACTTACAGCCTCGATCCCCAACGTCAGGCTAACTACACCGCCACCGCAGTAGAATACGGCGCTTGGGCAACCACAGCTAAAATTTGGGAAAACGGCCAATTACTCGGAACGCTCAAGTTACCGTTGTTGGGCAAACACAATCTGAGTAATGCCTTAGCTGCGATCGCGGTGGGTCGTCAACTACAACTCGATTTTGAAGTAATGGCCGAGGCGATCGCGACCTTTGAAGGGGCAAAACGCCGCTTTGAGTGGCGTGGGGAAGCCAATGGTATTCTCTTCTATGATGACTACGCCCACCACCCTAGCGAAATTCAAGCAACTTTGAGTGCAGCCCGTTTGCGCCTCGCACCCGGACAGCGCTTAGTGGCAATTTTTCAACCCCATCGCTACAGTCGTACACAAGCCTTCTTAGAAGAATTTGCTCGCTCTTTTGACAATGCCGATTTGGTGGTTCTCACAGACATTTATAGTGCTGGCGAACCCAACTCAGGACAAGTCAGCGGCCAAACTTTGGCAGAGGCTATGGCAATCCATCATCAAAATGTTCATTATCAGCCGCAATTAGAAGCCGTTGCTGATAATTTAACAAAAATCCTCCAACCGGGAGACCTAGCTTTATTTTTGGGTGCAGGAAACTTGAATCAAATCATTCCGCAGATGGTTGAGTATTACCATTGCTTTTGAGATAAAAAACTAACATCGCCAATGTAGTTAACGTTGCGATCTTCTATAGACATAGAGCGTTTTTGTTGCCCCCTAGCCCAATCAACCCTTAGACCTATGACTTTGTCTTCTAATATTTCTTGTAGCGAACCTCTAACTTATTACGGTTCTCATCGTCATGTCACGCCGACTCCCGTTCGCTTACCAGGTACTGACTGTACTATAAATCCGGAAGTTCCCCTGGCTAACTATACCTCCTTTCGCGTGGGCGGGCCGGCGCAATGGTATGTTGCTCCTCATCGTTGGGAAGAAGTATTAGAAAGCTTTGATTGGGCTAAGTCTCAAGACTTACCCATTACCCATTTAGGGGCAGGCTCGAACTTGTTGGTGTGCGATCGCGGTATTCCGGGCTTAGTTCTCAGCACTCGTCATCTGCGTCACAGCGAGTTTGATGCCGAAAGCGGACGTATCACCGCCGGGGCTGGAGAACCCATCGCTCGTCTGGCTTGGCAAGCGGCTAAACGCGGTTGGCAGGGTTTAGAATGGGCTGTGGGAATTCCCGGAACAATGGGCGGTAGCGTGGTGATGAATGCTGGCGCTCATAGTCGCTGTATAGCGGATGCGTTGGTGAATGCTTTGGTGTTGCTCCCCGATGGCACGATTCAAGAGCTTAAGGGCGAGGATTTGGAGTATCAATACCGTACTTCGGCATTACAGGGAAGCGATCGCCTGGTTTTACAAGCAACATTGCAGTTACAACCTGGGGCTACGCGATCGCAAGTGATGGCCGAAACCAACCGCAACCTGCAACAACGCAAAACCTCACAACCCTATCATCTCCCCAGTTGTGGTAGCGTGTTCCGCAACCCCCAAACTCAAGCAGCAGGTTGGCTGATCGAGCAAATTGGCCTCAAGGGTTATCAAATTGGTGGCGCACAAGTGGCTCATCGTCACGCTAACTTTATTCTCAACTGCGGTGGCGCTCAAGCGATGGATATTTTTAACTTGATCCAGCACGTCCAAGAACAAGTTGAACGGCATTGGTCGCTATCCCTCCAGCCAGAAGTTAAACTATTAGGGGAGTTTTAAAGCGGCGCGATCGCGCTTTGAGATTTCTCAACTTGCATCAATGGGGTTGACAATTCGAGTTAACCCTAATGGAAATACATTACAGACAGCGATTAATAAAAAATGACTCAAGGAAAAGGATTCGGGCTTGGTTTAGGCAAAATGAAGGAACTTGCGGATGCTTTTAAAAAAGCCCAGCAAGTTCAACAAGGCGCTCAAGCTTTACAAATGGAGCTAGAGCAAATGGAAATCGAGGGTCAAAATGACGACGGTTCGGTGAAAGTAGTGATGAGTGGCAATCAAGAACCCCGTCGCGTGGAAATTGCACCTTCGGCTTTAGAGCAAGACGCAGCAGCACTTTCAGCGCAAGTGGAAATGGCAATGAAACGGGCTTATGAGGAATCTACTCAGGTGATGCGCGAACGCATGGAAGAATTGACCAGTGGTTTAAATATTCCAGGAATGTAATATCGTCGTTCGTAGTGAGGGCTTTAGCCCTCATCTTAGTTATTGGTTATTATTTGTTAGTCATCCTCCCCATCCCCCCCCGACTGCCGACTGCCGATTGCCGACTGCCCAAAAACCACTCCCCACTGCCTAAGACCTATTGCCCCTTAGAGGCTGAATAACTGGGTTGTTGATAAAGGCGTTGTAAGGTATTCCAATCCCTAGGGGAAATAACGGGATTTTGACGGGTTTGGCTGTCATACATTACATCAGTTTCTAGGGGACTGTGACCCCAAATGCCCAAACCGTGACCGAGTTCGTGACGAGCGGTGGCTTGGGTGTCCGAGTTGCTTTGATGGGGGCTGAGTTGAATCCAGATGCGATGTTGTAGGATATCGGGAGCGTTGGGGGTAGTGTAGAAGTGGTAGCGAGCTTCGGCATTGCGAGCTATGGGGATATGCAGTGAGTCGCGATCGCGTCTAACTTGCAAAGGAGGACGCTGGCATTGCCAGATGATATTGGCGTTTTCCGGGCTTTGGGTAACTTGGAGGGGAAAATAGTCATCCCAAGCCGCGATCGCCGCGAGAATTGCCTCAGACCACTCACTGAAGCGATTTTGGCATTGGGTTACATCGGGATCGAGATACACTTTGACGGGAAACTGCGACCAAATTAAGTATCCGGCTGGAGTCGGTTGAATTTGGTCAAAATAATCCCCCGCTTGCGGATTGACCTGCCATTGGTTTAACAAGGGGGGGAGGGAATGGGTTTGTTGGGGAGGAAGAGGCAGCCCTGTCAAGGTGATAGACTTCGCTTTAGTCTTACCCGTTTGAGAAGGGGGAGAGGGGGAAGAAAAAACTGTGTTTCCATCTTGAGGTCGGTTATCCAATGGTAACGATGGGATGAGTAACAGACGAGACGATGGGGTTTTGAGGCCGATTTTCCCGCAGAAAATCACACCTTGACAGGGCTGGGGGGGTAAAGGGAAAGACAAAGACCCGGTTGAGAAGATGGTGAATAAGGCAATTGCTAAAATTTGCCACCAACGACGCAACATCCGGCTAACCTCCCCCAAAATCGGCTTACAGTAAACCCGCACTCAACACAATGGTTAGAGCAATAAAGGTAATACTCAAAGTCCAGGTAACGCGATTGAGGGTTTTTTCTGCACTTTTGGCACTGGTAAACAGTTGGGCTTGACCGCCAATACCTCCCAGGCCATCTCCTTTAGGACTGTGTAGTAATACTAAAATAATGAGAAAGAGGGCTGATAAAGTCCAGATAATTCCTACGATTTGGTTAGCGTCCACAATTCAATAATCTCAATAACTTTAGGAGTTGTTCGGTGAGCGACGAAAAGACTTGCGATCGCCAGTCCTTAAGTACGTTTTCCGAATGTTAATTTTAGCATTTTCAAGTTCAATCGCGGGGAAAAATAGGCATTCATGACAGGGAAAACACCATTACGCATTGGTTTAACGGGGGGGATTGCCACAGGTAAGAGTACCGTAGCCGATTATTTGGCGCGAACTTATCAGATACCGATTCTGGATGCCGATGTTTATGCTAGAGAAGTAGTGACACCGGGATCGTCTATTTTAGCAGCGATCGCTCATCGTTACGGCCCGGGGATTTTGCAAGCTGATGGGGGTTTGAATCGTCACAGTTTGGGAGAAATTGTGTTTCGGCAACCTTTAGAGCGTCGCTGGTTGGAAGAGCAAATTCATCCTATGGTACGCGATCGCTTAGAAACAGAACTGCAAAAAGTCATCAATACTTGGGTCGTTTTAGCAATTCCTTTATTATTTGAAGCCGAAATGCTCGATCTTGTCGATCGGGTTTGGGTAGTTTATGCAACCCCAGAACAACAACTCGCACGCTTACTCAAAAGAGATACTTGTTTGAATGCAATTCAAGCTCAAAATCGTCTGAAAAGTCAAATGGATTTAAACCAGAAAATGGCTCAAGCCGATTGGGTTTTTAATAATACGAGTACCCTGGATTTTTTGTGGATGCAAGTCGATCGGGCAGTGCGAGATTTGCCTGATATTAGATAAATCAGCTTTAATTCAAGACAATTCAAGTTCTTTGAATTTGGTTGACAACTTAGCTTTTGAATCTCTTGAATAATATAAAATAGTCGCTTTTAATCTTCTTTCTTCTTGCATTTGCAATGAGGAATTTTTACTTTGATTTCAATACAATCGCCGTCATCATCCTTGTGTTTATCTGATGAAGAAAAGCCAGAAAAAATGCTGGCACAAATGGCGCTAATTGCTATAGTGGCAATGGTAACTTCCATGTCTATAAGTCTCTCCGTTAAAGTTATGGACTGATAGCATAGATGCAATTTATTCTGTAAAACTGAACTTTAAGGTTCCCTGGTTTTCTCATTCTCACTACAGTCAGAATGTAACAGTTTCCGAAAAAAGTCGAAAATGGACGCGATCGCCCCCCAGTAAACGGCCAGAAACTCGACGAAATGTGCTAAAATGATTGAGAAAAGCAAGAATATTTGGCAGCTTTTAGCGGAAAAAGTAGCGTTTTTTGCTGCTTTTTCACGTCTATTAGTCAAAATCTGAATTTTACTGGAGTTTTTCCTCTATGACTTCTTCCCAGGAGCGAATTGTTCCCACCGATCTCAGCAATGAAATGTCCCGGTCGTACCTGGAGTACGCCATGAGCGTCATTGTGGGGCGGGCGCTCCCTGATGCAAGAGATGGTCTAAAACCCGTCCATCGGCGGATTCTGTACGCGATGTACGAATTAGGGCTAACCCACGATCGCCCTTTCCGCAAATGCGCCCGTGTCGTAGGGGAAGTTTTGGGTAAGTATCACCCCCACGGTGACGGTGCGGTATATGATGCCTTGGTGCGGATGGCGCAAAACTTCTCAATGCGCGATCCCCTGATTGAAGGTCATGGCAACTTTGGCTCAGTAGACAACGATCCTCCCGCAGCGATGCGATACACGGAGTGCCGCCTGCAAAGCTTGACCACCAACGCGCTCTTGCGAGATATCGAGGCAGAAACCGTTGATTTCCTCGATAACTTCGACGGTTCGCAACAAGAACCCGTCGTACTGCCAGCCCGGATTCCGCAGTTATTATTAAACGGCTCGTCGGGAATTGCCGTGGGGATGGCGACCAATATTCCCCCCCACAACTTAGGAGAACTGATCGAAGGCTTGGTTGCCTTAATTTACAACCCGGCCATCACCGTCAAAGAATTAATGCAATACGTCCAGGGGCCGGACTTTCCCACTGGGGGGCAAATCCTGGGTAAATCGGGGATTCGCGACGCATTTATTAGCGGTCGCGGCTCGATTACAATGCGCGGTGTGGCTCAAATCGAAACCCTCGAACAAAGAGGTCGTCCCGATCGCGAGGCGGTGATTATTACAGAACTTCCCTATCAAACCAATAAAGCGGCGATGATCGAAAAAATCGCCGATTTGGTTAATGATAAGAAAATCGACGGCATTGCCGATATTCGCGACGAGAGCGATCGCGACGGGATGCGAATCGTGATCGAACTGAAACGGGATGCTTATCCGCGAGTCGTCCTCAACAACCTCTACAAACAAACCCCCCTCCAGACCAACTTTGGCGCAAATATGCTGGCGCTGGTCAACGGTGAACCGCAACTGCTCGACCTCAAGCAATTTCTCGAAGTCTTCCTGGATTTCCGCGTTGAAGCCATCACCCGTCGGACGCAATACGAACTCCGCAAAGCCCAGGAACGAGACCACATTTTACAAGGCTTATTGATTGCTTTAGGGAATCTCGACGCGGTAATTCGCCTGATTCGAGCGGCAGCAGATACGGCTTCAGCCCGTCAAGAATTAGTCGAGCAGTTTGGCTTGTCTGCGACCCAAGCCGATGCGATTCTGCAAATGCAACTGCGCCGTCTCACCGCTTTAGAAGCCGAAAAAATTCAAGCCGAACACCAAGAACTCCTCGAAAAAATTGCCGACTTAGAGGATATCCTGGCGCGTCGCGAACGCATCGATAACATCATTATCGAAGAAGTGACGCAAATTAAAGAAAGTCATGCTTCCCCGCGTCGTACCGAAATCGTCCAAGCCGAAGGGGAACTCCTCGACACCGACTTAATTGCGAACGAACCCGTCGCTATTTTGCTCACGGAACAAGGTTACATCAAGCGGATGCCTGTAGACACCTTTGAGGCGCAAAACCGAGCCACAAGGGGGCGTTTGGGCGCGAAAATGAAAGAAGATGATGGGGTGGCTCACTTTATCACTTGCTGCGACCACGATCGCGTTTTATTCTTTAGCGATCGCGGTGTGGTGTATTCTGTCAATGCTTATCAAATTCCGGCATCTTCCCGGACGGCTCGCGGTATTCCCATTTTACAAATGTTGCCCATCAGTCGCGAGGAACGCATCACCTCCGTTGTTCCGGTAACGGCATTTACCGAGGACGAATACTTGATCATGCTCACCCGCAAGGGCTACATCAAGAAAACCCAACTCGCTGCCTTTAACAGCATTCGTTCCAATGGTTTGATTGCTATTTCCCTGAATGAAGGGGACGAGTTGCGCTGGGTGCGTTTAGCCCGCGCTGAAGATAGTGCTATTATTGGCTCGCGTCAAGGAATGGCTATTCACTTCAAAACCGATAATCAGCAGTTAAGGCCTTTGGGTCGCGCGACGCGGGGAGTTAAAGCGATGAAACTGCGGGGAGAAGACGAACTAATTGGCATGGATATTTTGCCGAGTGTGGTTTTAATTGACCTTGATAGTGACAATGATAGCGACAACGACGACGACAGCCCTGACGAAGAAGTGATGACCGATTTGGGAGAAGGCCCTTGGTTGCTGGCGGTAACGGCTGGGGGTTATGGTAAGCGAGTTCCCATCGAACAATTCCGCTTGCAAAATCGCGCTGGGATGGGGGTTAAAGCGATTAAGTTGCGATCGCAAAAGGATGAATTAGTTGCTCTGTGTTTGGCAAATCCGGACGATGAGTTGATGGTGATTACCAATCGAGGTATTATTATTCGTCAGACGGTGAATGGTATTTCCTTGCAATCGCGCAAAGCCACTGGGGTTCGGGTACAAAAACTCGATAGCGATGACGCGATCGCGGCGGTGGCCATTGTTCCCCCAGGAGAAGATACCGAAGATAATGCTGAAGAAGAAGGTTTAGAAGCAGAAGCTACCCAGAGCGATGCTTCTCTGGAAGTCGAGTAAATTTTACAGATTTGAGGGGGCGATTTTCTCAACCAAAGAATCGCCCTTTTTAGGAGATTTTTCTGGCGCAAGGAAGAAGCTGTTAACCTAAGTAAGCCCGTCTCACTCGTTCGTCGTTGAGTAAGTCTGCGGCTTTGCCTGTAACCGTGAGAATTCCAGCTTCTAAAACATAGCCGCGATCGGAGTTTTCTAGGGCTAAACGGGCGTTTTGTTCCACCAAGAGGATAGTTACGCCTGTTTGGTGCAGTTGTCGTAGAATTGCGAAGATTTCTTGGACAATTTGCGGGGCAAGTCCGAGGCTAGGTTCGTCTAATAATAGCAGACGAGGACGACTCATCAGGGCGCGGGCGATCGCGAGCATTTGTTGTTCTCCACCACTGAGCGTCCCGGCGATTTGGTGACGGCGTTCGGCTAGTCGGGGAAAGAGTTGTAATTGTTGTTCGAGGTCGCTTTTGATTTGGAGGCGATCTTGTCGGGTATAAGCCCCTAATTCGAGATTATTAAGAACAGTTTGACGAGCTAAAATACGACGACCTTCAGGGCTTTGAGCAATGCCCATTTTGACCACTTCATGGGGGCGTTTGCGGGTGATATTTTGCTGGTTATAAAAGATTTGTCCGCTTTGGGAATTCACGATACGAGAAATAGCGTTTAATGTGGTAGTTTTTCCCGCTCCATTTGCCCCAATCAGGGTGACAACTTCGCCTGAAGCAATTTCTAGGTTAATATTTCTAATGGCTTCAATGCCGCCATAATTAACGGAAAGATTAATAATTTCTAGCATCTTAATTCTAAGTTCGTAGTTAGGGCTTTAGCTCTTGTTAAAGTTATTGGTTATTAGTTATTAGTTATTGGTTGTTGGTTGTTGGTTACTCGTCACAATTCCAATTTCTTCCCGATTG
>JAWQFT010000135.1:0-14168 GCA_035968055.1 Jaaginema sp. PMC 1080.18
ACTGCCGACTGCCCAATACCCAATTCCCTCCCCCTCTCCCCCCTAGATTCAGCGTCCCTGGATAGACTAGAAGTAAAACAATAGGGATTCAAAGACGATGAGTTACGACTACGATTTATTGGTGATTGGGGGCGGTTCAGGTGGTATTGCGGCGGCTAGACGGGCGGCAAATCACGGAGCTAAGGTGGGATTGGCTGAGTTTGACCGTTTGGGGGGAACTTGTGTCAATCGCGGCTGTATCCCGAAAAAGCTGATGGTGTATGCGTCGCATTTTCCGAGTTTGATGCAGGATGCGGTGGGTTATGGCTGGAGTGAGGTGGAAAGTCGCCTAGATTGGCCGAAAATGATTGCGGCGGTCAATGATGAGGTTAAGCGGCTCAATGGCGTGTATCAAAAGATGTTGGATAAGGCTAAGGTGGATGTGTTTGAGGCGTATGCGAAGTTTGTCGATGCTCATACTCTGGATGTGGGGGGAAAGGAGGTAACGGCAGATAAGGTTTTGATTGCGGTGGGGGGACATCCGGTGAAGCCTGATAGTATTGCGGGGATTGAATACGCGATTGTTTCTGATGAGATGTTTCACCTCAAAGAACAACCCAAGCGGTTGTTGATTATTGGGGGGGGTTATATTGGCTGTGAGTTTGCTTGTATGCTTCATGGGATGGGGACGGAAGTTGTCCAGGTGATTCGCAGTAAGAGGTTACTGAAGGGCTTTGATGAGGATTTGCGATCGCGTATTCAAGAGGAAATGCAACATAAAGGGATTCGTTTGTTAACGGAAAGTAAGGTTAAGCAAATTGAGAAGACGGAAGCGGGGCTGAAAGTGACGATTGAGAGCGATTCGGAGGAAGTGGTTTTGACGGATGTGGTGGGTTTGGCTGCGACGGGACGCAAGCCGAGTTTGCAGGGTTTGGGATTGGAGAATACGCGGGTAGAAGTCCAAGATGGCGCGATCGCGGTGGATGATTATTCGGGTACGGCAGAGGCTAATATTTATGCGGTGGGGGATTGTATTGCTCGTGTAGAATTGACTCCGGTGGCGATTAATGAGGGACGGGCGTTTGCGGATACGCATTTTGGCGGTCAAGATCGACAGATGTGTTACGAGAATATCCCGACGGCGATTTTTACCTCCCCAGAAGCGGCGACGGTGGGGTTGACGGAGGCCCAAGCCCGCGAACGTTTTGGGGATAAAGTCAAGGTTTTTTGCACTAAGTTTACCCCGACGTATTATGCTTTAGCAGCAAAGCCAGAAAAAACGATGATGAAGTTGGTGGTGGCGAGTGAGAGCGATCGCGTTTTGGGCGCACATATCGTTGGGGAACACGCTGCTGAAATTATCCAAGGAGTCGCGATCGCTGTCAAGATGGGCGCAACGAAGGCGGATTTTGATGCGACGGTGGGGATTCATCCCACGATTGCTGAGGAGTTGGTTTCGTTAAGCTAGAGGTTCTCACTGCAATTCTTTGGGAAACTTGCATTGATATCTACTGGTCAAACTCTCCCAACTGCTTCTTAATCACTCAGGAAGGCGATAAATTTTGAAGTCAGCTTGGTCTTGATACAGTTCAAAATTGTCTTGAATGTATTGCAACATGAGGGGATTATTTTCTGCAAGTTGTTCTAAACGACTGGCAGTAATCCCCAACCAATCTGCATTTTTAGCCTGTAATTCTTTCAGTAATTTGAGAGAAGTTTCTGCGTCTATTTGTGTAAAATCATCTAAGTCTGACCAGACATAAGCAGGCGGAAAAGTCCAGCCGCGACGCTGACTGTAGTAAAGAATGGTTGTGTCTCCCACTACAGGGGCCATGGTAATAACTAAATCATCAGTTTGAGAGACTTCTTTGAGGACTAAACCCAGTTGATATTCCTTCTCGGCCCAAGGATAAAATAAAACTTGTCGAATTGCTTTTTGGGTTACGCCCGTGAGGTAAATTAGAGTAATGATGAGCAGGGCGATCGCCAAGGGTTGTTTGAGAAATCGCTTGAGTATTGTACCAATAAAAATTAAAGCATTGGCTGTTAATGCTGCTACTGCTGGATTAGCTAAATTCAAATTTGTAGGATTATCAACTAAGCCTTTTGCTGCGATTAAGTAATACAAAACACAGCCCAATAGCCAAAAATGGAAAAAATAAGGCAGTCGTTCAATTTTGCGGTCGTTAAGCAATTGTATATCTTTAAAAGGACAGAAAACCCCAAAAACCACTAAAACTATAATGGGCAATGTCCAAAAAAATTGCAATTGATGATAAAGTTTAGGTAAAAAATAGTAATTTTCTAAAAAGTAGCTTAAGCCGTGTTTCCAGACCCAATATTGATTCGCAGCAATGTAATAAGGTGGAAAGTTTTTAGAAATATAAATCGCCCACAGGTAATAAGAAGCAACCAGTATTCCTGTGAAAACTGTGGCAATAGCGAAGCTAAAAGAAAGCCGCGAATAAAGCTTCTTTTTTCGAGAGAGAACCAGCCAAACGGCATAAAAAATGGCAGGAAAGCAAAAAATCCCTGAAACTTTGGTGAGTAAGCTGCTTTGCATTTAAACCGCCGATTTTACTTACTGAACCCTTGGGTGGGCTTGAATCGAGACAAAAATTTAAATGATTAACAGCTTAGCCCTAATGTTCCGGCTAAAGTCGCGAGTAATAAGTAACGAAATCGCTCTGTTTTTAAATAAACAACCAGTAACCAAGCTGCTGTCATCATGCAAGATAACATCACTGGGTCGGGTAAAAAAGAGCGTCCCACATACACCGCATTGGGTAAAATTGCTAAAATTGTAGCGGCTAAAAGAGCGCGATCTTCAGTCCAAACTTGGCGTACTAATTGATAAAATGCGAATAATCCCCAAAGGCTAAAACTCACCGCCAGCGATCGCGCTACCCAGTCATGATGCCCGAAAATGCGGTACAGTAAAGCCGTTAAATAAGTAATGGTTTGAAATTCATAACCAACATAGTTTTCTCCTGGCCCGTTCCAACTTATTTGAGGCAGTAAAATATTCCAATGACCTTGATAAAAGTTATCGGCAATCGTCGCTGTATCCGTTTGCCGCCAGCTTGTACCATCAATAAAAGGCTGATCGATTTGATAAAAGCGCAAAAGAGCAGCAACAACAAAAATACTAATAAAAAAATAAGTTTTTAAACGATATGATGTTTTAAGCACTCAATAAATACGATTTAAATTGTGTTGATTGGCGATTTTATCATAATTGTGCTGGCGTATCAAGTTAAAAAGAAATCGGGAAACTAGCTTTATTCAGAGTTTATAAAACTCGCAAAAATGTAGTCAAAGTAACAGCATTTTCCAAATATGACTCAACCTGCTACGACTCAACCTAATTTTCCTCTGTCACTGAATCGCGTCCGCAATGTTTTACAGCCAAACCGTCTTGTCCCCAGCATTATTTCCGGTTTGGTAACGGGGATGATTGGGTCGATTCGGGCAATTTCTTATGCAGCGTTAATTTTTTCGGGTTTGTTAGCCCCTCATCTGTCTGCAGGGGTGGGGATGACGGTATTTAGTACCGGGGTGGTGAGTGCGGTGGTGGCGTTGAGTAGTGCGCTACCGGGGATGATTGCGACACCGTTGGCTGCCCCTACTGCGATTTTAGCAACGATGGCGGGGGCGATCGCGTCGGAAATGCAAGCTACGGCGAATGCCCACGAAATCTATGTTACCGTGACGGGGGCGATCGCGCTGACTTCTTTGTGTACGGGTATCTTTCTCTGGACTCTGGGACGCTTTAAGGGGGGGGATGCGATTCGCTTTATCCCTTATCCGGTGGTGGGGGGGTTTATGGCAGGGACGGGGTGGTTGCTGATGGATGGTTTTTTCCAGGTAACAACGTCTGTTTCCCTGACTTGGGGGCATTTACCCGTTTTAATTGCACCGGAAATATTATCTCATTGGGGGGTGGGTTTCGCGATCGCCCTAACGCTACTAATTGCCTCAAATCGCTTTAAACACTATCTAATTATGCCTGGCACATTGTTGAGCGCGATCGCGCTATTTTACGGTGTATTATACGCTTTGGGCATTCCCCTCGACCAAGCCAGAGAACAAGGTTGGCTATTAGGCCCTTTTCCCTCTGGCGGATTGTGGCAACCCCTGCAATTGAGCGACTTTGGGGCAATTCACTGGTTGCCGATTTTGCATCAAAGCGGCGCAATCATCACGGTAATGTTAATCAGTTTACTCTCCTTGGTGCTGAGTAACAGTGGCATTGAGTTAGTCGTCGGTCAAGATATCAATCTCAACAGCGAGTTACAAGGAATTGGTTTGGCTTGTTTTGCTTCGGGTTGCGGTAGCGGGATGGTCGGTAATCAGGCTTTACCGAGTACCCTGTTAGTCAACGATATTGGCGGCAAAAGTCGTCTCACTGGCTTAATTGCAGCGATTCCCTGCTTTGCGGTGTTGCTGTTGGGATCGGCATTTTTGGCTTATCTACCGAAACCCGTGTTGGGAGCATTATTGTTATATTTGGGCTTGTCCCTGCTGATTCAATGGCTGTACAAAGCCTGGTTTAAACTGCCCCTCGCGGATTATCTCACGGTAATTGCGATTTTGGTGGTTATTAATGCCGTGGGCTTTCTGCAAGGGGTTTTGGTAGGGTTTGTCTTGGCAACGCTGCTGTTTATGTATGACTACAGTCGCGTGAATGTAGCCAGAAAAGTGCTTTCAGGCAAAACCACCCGCAGTAATGTCGAGCGAACCGCCCCAGAGAAAGAAATTTTAACTCAAAAAGGCGAACAAACTCTAATTTTAGAATTACGCGGCTATTTATTTTTTGGAACAGCGAATTATCTCCTAAATCAAGTGCGGAGTCGCGTTGACCAAGATGCCCTCTTACCCCTGCGCTACGTTATCATCGATTTCCGGCAAGTAACGGGTCTAGATTCCTCTGCTGTCCTCAGTTTCGACAAAATCCTCAAAATTGCTCGCAAACGCGACTTCCAGCTTATTTTTACCAACTTAGACGCAACCTTTCAAGCCGAACTCGAACGGGGTGGGGCATTTCAAAAAGAAAGTCACCTCACTCAAGTATTTCCCGACATCGACCGAGGTTTGGAATGGTGTGAAAAGCAATTATTACAAAATCGAGGAGAACAATGTTTGACAAATATTGCCTCCCATCTCGCCCCTATTTTCGCCAATTCCGAGGATATTCAAGCCTTCCAACAATATCTTCATCCCAAACAAATCGCTGCGGGAGAGACAGTTTTCCAAAAAGGTAAACCCGACGCACATTTATACTTTCTCGAATGCGGTCAAGTTAGCGTTTTACTCGAACTTCCCGACGGCAAAACCAAACGCCTGCAAACCGCCCGACCTGGCAGTATTTTAGGGGAAATGCGCTTTTATGGCAAAACCCCCCTTTCTACCTCTGTGGTAGCCGATACGGATTGTCAGTTATACTTTCTCACCCACACCGACTTTACCACCATGAAAACCGCAGCCCCTCATCTCGCGACCCAGTTGGAAGGCTATATTGTCGAGTTGTTGTGCGACAGTTTGCTGCGTCGCGAACAACAGTTACAGATTATTCGTTAATCGAGAGTTTGTCTGTCAATGTTCAAAAACTACTACAGCCGCCGATTTAAAGAAATTTTTGGATATTCGCTTCAACCTTCAGATGCTCTTGGTGACTGTGTTATTCAAGCAAAGCTTGCAAAATGCAAGTTAACTTTACCTAAAGCACTCATTGATTACTACAGTTTGGCAGGTCAGCACTACATTAATGAGGAACATAATCAGTTGCTGTTTATTGAGCAAGTCAACTGGATGGATGACAAACTTGTGTTTATGCAGGAGAATCAGTTGGTTGTTTACTGGGGAATCGATCGGGCTGATGTGAGTAGCCCAAATCCAATTGTTTGGCAAGGCATTAATGGCGATGTGATTGATTGGTATGAGGAGAAATACAGACTAAATCAGTTTCTTATGGCAATGTGGAGATGGACTGTAACGGGACTACAGGAAGAGCCAGAGTAATTGGGATAGTTGTGGTAATACAACCGATTGGAGCAGATCGGCATATTTACAAAGCTTCCTATTACCTCTTATTCTTCAAATACTCTGCGATCGCCTCGCTCACATCATCCTCAGCTTTATATATCCGTGAGTTTGGATTCTCACAATGCCGTCTATCAAGATAAGCGTGTAGAGCCTCTTCCTCGTCCCGATGCTCTAAGACATACGCTCGAAGTTCTTGAGTTGTCATCATAGTGAAATTTGGTCTCACACTCATACAAACCTCCAATCTCCATTTGGGTCAATAAACTCATTCTTCCTCTTTGTCGGGCTTATCCCAAGAGGGTAGAGGTTCGACTTCCTCTGGGGAAGTCTCAGGTTGAGATTGAATAGGGCTAAAGGGATCGACGGGTTCGATAGAACGGAATTGGTCGCGAAAGAGGTCTAATTCGGCGGTACTGGTACTTTCGCTGTCGGCATGAACGATTTTAACTTGATTGACGTAGATGTAGAGATTCATTTCTCGGTTGAGAGTGTTTTGAATAAAGGCTTCTACGTCGCGGACTTGTTGGGAGGTGATTTCTTTTTCGGCTGCGAGGACGAGGAAAATTTGCGGGGGGTTGGCGTTCCAGTTGATTTCGGTTTGCAGCAGTTGGGCGTTTTGTCCGACGGTGATGGTTTCGCGTTTGAGGGTAGTCGCGATCGCGTTTTTGATTTGACGCTGTTGTTGTTCGAGTTGGGCTTCTCGCAGCAGTTGAATAAAGTTACTCCCCAAGGGTAAGAATAACAGGGAAGTCAGGGCAACGGCAACACCGAGCGATCGCGTGGCTTTGGCATAACCGGCGATAATAAATACGGTCATACAAGCCAGGGTAATGCCGAGTAAGTTGGTGAGATACAACAAAAATGCGCCGCTACTGTAACCCCAGGATTGCTTGGCTAGAGACAATCCTACGACACACAGAGGGGGCATTAAGGCGACCGCGATCGCAGTTCCGGCTAAAGCATCGCTAATGCCTTTGCGTACCTTGGCAAAGCCGCTAATTGCCCCTGCGGTAACGGCAATACCGAGATCGACAAGGTTAGGACGAACGCGAGCTAGAAATTCCGAGCCAAATTCCGGTAAATTGACGATTATGCCTAAAAAGCAGGATAATAGGATTGCGACTCCTGTCCCAAAAACGATCGCGATCGCGGCTTTACGAAATAAGTTAACATTGCCTTCTAAAGCAGCAAAAGCCAGTCCCCGCAACGGTAACATCAAAGGTGCAATCAACATTGCCCCAATAATGACGGCGGTACTATTGCCAATTAAACCAAACGTCGCGATCGCGCAAGAACTCAAAATCAAAACGCTATAGTTCACCGACAACGCTGCATCCACCAACAATTCATTCTCCAAAGCCGTCACTTGTTCGCGATTTGGCGGTTTGGGTAAACGTTTGTGTAATGCGGTTAACATTAAAGGACGCAATTGCCACATAGATTTTTAAACTAAGAACTGAGTTTTGCTTTCACAATCGCTTGCACTTTTGACCCGTCTGCACGACCTTTGAGTTGTTGCATTACCGGACCCATCACCTTACCCATATCCTTCATCGAGGTAGCCCCAACTTTCGCAATCGTTGCTTCAATCACTTCCGCAATCTCCTCATCGCTGAGTTGTTGGGGCAAATAAGTCTCAATAATGGCTAACTCTTGGGCTTCTTTCTCGGCTAAATCTTCTCGTCCCGCTTGTTGATATTGCGTAATCGAATCGCGACGTTGTTTGGCTTGTTGCGTCAACACCGATAATTCTTCATCTTCAGTGAGTGCGTCTCGTCCTTTAACCCTGGCTTCGACTTCTTTTTCCAGAATCACCTTTTTTAAACTGCGGACAGTCTCCAAACGGAGTTTATCCTTGGCTTTCATGGCTGACTTAATATCTTCTGAGATCGTATCTTTCAAACTCATTTTGGGTGAGGTTTCCTATATTGGCATCAATTTTTTATAGTAAACCCCAAACTCGCCTATGGAGGTTAAATCTGGTAATTCTTCGCGATCGCGTTTGCGTTTAGTCTTTACCTTTTATTACAATTATTTATCAAAGTTAATATTTTTTTAAAAACATTTCTGCTCATGACCTTACAACGTATCCTCGTTTGGTTTCGCAACGATCTGCGTTTACACGATAACGAAGTCATCCACCAAGCTTTACAAACCCAAGCTCAAATTATTCCCTTATACTGTTTCGATCCGCGACAATTTAGCCAAACATCCTATAAATTTCCTAAAACCGGAGCATACCGAGCGCAATTTCTCCGAGAAAGTTTAATTGACTTGAGACATTCCTTACAAAAGTTAGGCAGTCATTTACTTGTGCGTCAAGGAAAACCCGAAAATATTATTCCCGAATTAGTCAAAACCCTAGAAATCAGCGCCGTTTACTATACCGAAGAAGTTACCTTTGAAGAAGTCAAAGTCGAAATTGCCCTCGAAAATGTCCTCAGACCATTAGGAGTCGAAATTCAATCCTTTTGGCAAACCACCCTATTTCACATTGACGACTTACCTTTTAGCATGGAAAACTTACCCGAAGTTTTCACTCAATTTCGCAAAGAAATCGAAAAGAAAAATATAGAAATCAGACAAACATTTCCCACACCCCAAAGTTTGCCCCAACTCCAGAATATCGAAGCTGGCGAAATTCCTACCCTATCCGATTTAGGACTCGAAACAACCCAAAACGATCCGCGCGGCGTTCTCAATTTCCAAGGAGGAGAAACCGCCGGAATCGAACGAGTCAACACTTATTTTTGGCAACAGGATTTACTGCAAAACTACAAAGAAACTCGCAACGGAATGTTAGGAGCAGATTATTCTTCCAAATTTTCTTCTTGGTTAGCCAACGGTTCGCTTTCCCCCCGCTATATCTACGAACAAGTCCAAGAATACGAACAACAAAGAGTTAAAAATAAATCTACCTATTGGCTTATTTTTGAATTGATGTGGCGCGACTACTTCCGTTTCATTTGCGATAAACACGGCAATCAAATCTTTTTTGAATCCGGCTTACAAGGCGTAAAAATTCCCTGGCAAAAAAACCAAGATTTATGGCAAAAATGGCAAACTGGCATGACTGGATATCCCTTAGTCGATGCCAATATGCGCGAAATTGCCGCCACCGGATTTATGTCCAATCGCGGTCGCCAAAATGTCGCCAGCTTCCTAACTAAAAACCTGGGAATTAACTGGCAAATGGGGGCAGAGTGGTTTGAATCGCTACTCATTGATTATGATGTTTGTAGCAACTGGGGTAACTGGAATTACACCGCCGGAGTTGGTAACGATGCGCGAGGTTTTCGCTTTTTTAACATTATCAAACAATCCCAAGATTACGACCCCAACGGCGAATATGTAAAACACTGGTTACCCGAATTACAAGCTTTACCCCCCCATTTAGCTTTACAGCCCTGGAAAATGAGCCAAGAAGAGCAAAATCGCTACGGCGTGAAACTCGGAGAAGATTACCCCAAACCTATCGTTGATTTATTCAAATCTGCCAAGCAGAATGAAAAAATCTATAATAAGGCGATCGCGCGATCGCAATCATGATAATTACCCTTTTGTTAAGTTAAAATAGCCAACGTTGTTTAACAAAAACTCACTGCTCCATTCTTACAGTTTGAGAAAGAATCCCATGATTGATAAACACAATATTAACTGTGCCGAAGCGTGCGTCAATGGCTGTGTTTTGGGGGATGATTGTCCCAACCAAGAATTTGCCACAGAAGCCTCTGACTTCATTGCGGACACTTCCCTTGACAAAATGCTTGAAATCGCCGAAATTGCCCGCTTGAAAAAGCTCTCAGAACCCACAGAATGGGTGATTCCCGACGAAATTTAACCCTCGCATTTCCCCAAAAAAATCCTGCTAAACTGAAGCTCAGGATAGCAGGATAATAATCAGTCTGGATTTTTCAGTCAGAATTGAAACTTAATGTGTGTGACGGGCAAAATTTGCCTTTGTGTGACTTAACCTTGGAAACCAATTTCAGCCGCAGCGCGATTGTGCATTGCTTGTTGGCGATCGCGATCGCTGCGTTCGTAGCCCCAGAACAGACGACGAGATTGTTGAGCAACAGAATTAGGTTCAGTTTTTGCTGCTAGTTCGCCACCCGTTGTATAAGCCACACCCCGATAAACCAGGTTACGAGTCGGTTGTAAAACCGGGGGTTTTTTCAAGTTGCGGAAACGCCAATCTTGGCCGCGATACTTCCCGCCTTCAGAACTGGCACGGGTTTCAATCGCAGGGGGATTGTATTCGTAAGTTTTACCGCGATATGTGAGTTGCATAGCTTTCGCCTCCTAATTTCAAATGCAGAGATTGAATTTGAGGGGCGTTCCTTCGGGATTACTCTGAATTCCCTACTTCCGTCTCTTGAGCTTGGGAGCTATCGAGATGAACGTTTCTTTTTTCTTTCTGTATCCATTGTTACCGTTTTTTAGAAAAATGTCAAGAGATTCACACAACTTCACAATATCTTTCATCGCGATCGCCCTCAAGGGATAACCTTGGAGTAGAACAGATATTGATAATATGTAACGGTGAAAACTCCCTCAATCGGTGCTGGCGGTCATGGAACAACCTCAGAATTTGGCGATTTAACGGGCATGACTTTAGCAGAAGTCGGTCTATTTCTGAAATCTTTAGGAGCTACAGTGACACTTTCTCAAAGTAAGCAATATTTGACTTATAAATTCAACGATAAATCTTCTCTAACAATTCGCTGTTCTGATGGTCGAGTTTCTCGTCTTCGGGCACCACAGTATAATATAGAAGGGCGTAATATGAACAAAGGACTGAGAATTAATAAAGACGGCACTTTACTCCAAACCCGCGATTCTTTAGGCAACTTTATCTCCAATACCCACGATACAGGAGAATTTATCTTATGTTAGAAAGTCTTAAACCTTATAATTTAGATCGATTTCCCAATCTCATCACTAATGTCGAAGTTTTGCATTGGGGCAGCGAATTAAAAATTGAATGTATCAACGATCCCTACCATGACAAACTTCCTTACCAACTATACTTTTATGATTGCCAAGATATTCAAATTTCAGTACATTCTTCTGAAAATATTAACGATCTAGAAGCTGATTTAATTTTCTTTGAAACTAACAATAAGCGATCGCCAAAATCTGCAAGCATTTATACCGATATTTTTGAAATTTCCGTCTCTTATACTCGGTTAGAGATTCATCAAACGAGTCACAGCCCTGAATTAAAATCCATCGCCAAATCGCTCTAAAACTCAAACCCATAGACTGACCCACCCCAATCGCTAAAATAAAACAGAATCAACACCCCCCACATCCAATCATCATGACCGTCAGAACCCCAGTCCAATACCAAGACGAATTCGACGTTATCGTCATCGGGGCCGGCCATTCCGGTTGCGAAGCCGCCCTGGCCTCAGCCCGTCTGGGGTGTCGGACGCTGATGCTTACCCTCAACCTCGACCGCATCGCCTGGCAACCCTGTAACCCTGCTGTGGGTGGCCCTGCCAAATCCCAACTTACCCACGAAGTTGATGCCTTGGGGGGAGAAATTGGTAAAATGGCTGACTGCACCTATCTCCAAAAACGAGTCCTCAACGCCTCCCGCGGCCCCGCAGTCTGGGCATTACGGGCGCAAACCGACAAACGGGAATACGCCAAAGTCATGAAAGAAATCGTCGAGAATCAAGAAAACCTGACGATTCGCGAAGGCATGGCCACCGACCTCGTACTCGGCAAAAACGACGAAATTCTCGGCATTCAAACCTATTTCGGCGCTTGCTTCGCCGCCAAAGCCGTTATCCTCACCACCGGCACATTTCTCGGCGGTACAATCTGGATTGGTAACAAATCCATGCCTGCCGGACGCGCTGGCGAATTTGCCGCCGTCGGCCTTACCGAAACCCTCAATAGCCTCGGCTTTGAAACCGACCGTCTCAAAACCGGAACACCAGCCCGCGTCGATAAGCGGTCAGTGGACTACAGCAAAATGGAACCCCAACCCCCGGACGAAGAAGTGCGCTGGTTTAGCTTCGACCCCGAAGCCTGGGTGAAACGGGAACAGATGAACTGTTACCTCACCCGTACTACCCCTCGAACCCACGAACTCATCCGCGAAAACCTCCACCTCTCCCCCGTCTATGGCGGTTGGGTGGAAGCTCGCGGCCCCCGCTATTGTCCCAGTATCGAAGACAAAATTGTGCGCTTTGCCGATAAAGAATCCCACCAAATCTTTATCGAACCCGAAGGCCGCGACATTCCCGAACTGTATATCCAGGGTTTCTCTACAGGCTTACCGGAAACCCTGCAATTGGAAATGCTGCACAGTCTTCCCGGTTTAGAAAACTGTACGATGCTGCGGCCTGCCTATGCCGTCGAGTACGATTACCTCCCCGCGACTCAGTGTTTCCCCACCCTCATGACCAAGAAAATTGAGGGGCTATTCTCTGCGGGACAAGTCAACGGGACAACGGGTTATGAAGAAGCCGCAGCCCAAGGCATTGTCGCCGGGATTAATGCGGTACGGTTTGTGAAGGGTCAAGAAATGCTGATTTTCCCCCGCGAACAAAGCTACATCGGCACATTAATCGATGATTTGTGTACCAAGGAGTTACGAGAACCCTACCGAATGCTCACTTCTCGGTCGGAATATCGCCTCGTATTGCGGTCGGATAATGCTGACGAACGCCTAACTCCCCTCGGTCGCGAAATCGGCTTGATTGATGACCGTCGTTGGGATTTGTTTCAACGCAAGTATGCCAATATTACCGCCGAAAAGGAACGCCTCCACGATACCCGCGTCAAGGAACGGGAGGAAGTGGGAGTGCAAATTGTCGCGGACACCCAACAAAGAATCAAGGGGTCTATTACCCTGGCTGAATTGTTGCTGCGTCCCGGTTTCCATTACGAGGACTTAGAACACTATAACCTCGGCAATCCCGACTTAGCGAAAGCCGAAAAAGAAGGGGCAGAAATCGCCATTAAATATTCCGGTTACATCCAACGCCAACAAAACCAAATCGACCAAGTTTCCCGTCACGCCAACCGCAAGTTACCTGCCGATATTGATTATATGTCCATTGAAACCCTCTCGATGGAGTCGCGGGAGAAATTAACCAAAGTACGTCCCCTTACGATTGGTCAAGCCTCTCGCATTGGCGGCGTAAATCCGGCGGATGTGAATGCTTTGTTGATTTATTTGGAGGTACAAAATCGCACCACTGAGGCAGTCACGGCAGGTAAGTAAATCATGGGTTATATTGGAGATGAATATCAGGTATATACTATCTTTTTTTAACAATGTTTGGTTTTGGAAAGAAAAAAGAGCATTCTGAAGAAGCTGCACAATCACAGAATATACAAGGGTCTGTGTCCGGTCAAATTGGACAAGCAAAAGGGAATCTAAAACAGGTACAGCAAGCAGCACAAAGTCAGTCTTCACAAAAAGGATCAGAAGTAGATGTAGTTAAGCTACTGGAAACTATGGTGCAGCTTGTTAAAGACTCGCAATTACCAAATGTAGATAAAGAAAAGGCCATTAACCGAATTAACGCAGTAAAAGCAGAAGCAACTGAAGATCGACCAGATGCAGCGACAATTTTCAAAACTTTACATCGTGTTATGGAATCAGTTCGCTCGACACACACCTTGTATCGAGTTATGAAGCCTTATTTTGACCAACTTAAATCATGGTTAGATTCAAATGGAAATGAATTATTTTGAGGCGGTGAAATTACAAAACAAACCATCAGAAGAAGCAAAGTTATGAAAATTTGACCAGATAATTTCAATGATTAGATTAACCGCATCTATCATAGTCATGTAGATCAATGCCCGATCAAAGTCATCAACATCAAGATTTAAAAGGGACTTTTTCACAAACTCAAGTCGCTCAAGCCGATGGTGATGTACATCAAATACAATTAAATCTTGTTGTAGACCCACGTAGATCAGAAAATATTCTCAATAATAATTTACAACCATTAGCACCATGCAAACGCCCAGTCCACTTTATTGGTGTTATTATTTTTTTGTCAAAAATTTTAATAATTTGGTTATTTTGGGGATGGCATTCAAAGTTTCAATTTCCTTTTGAAATTATACGTCAGCTAATTATTTCAGCAATTAAGGGCAATATTGTTAATAAC
>JAWQFT010000136.1:0-14092 GCA_035968055.1 Jaaginema sp. PMC 1080.18
GGCAGTGGGCAGTAGGGATTGGGGGGGGGAGTGGGAATTTTGCCCCAGAAAGGAAATCAGAAACTTTGGCTCTTTGGGGTTAGTCTAAAATAGTCTCAACGCTAGACTATATTAGGGTTTCAGCCTCAAAAAGCGGATTTTAGTTTCACGCGAGAGTCAACAATCATCAGTTTTGGACAGTAGGGAAAGAAATCAAATTGTGACGCACAACAAACAACAAACAACTAACAACTAACAACTAACAACTAACAACTAACAACTAACAACAAACAACTAACAACTAACAACAAACAACTCATTACCACAAACCGCGAACGGGCTGAGAACGCAACTGAGGAACACCCGCAGCCGAACATTGATAACGAGGAGAATAAAGTTCTAAACAAACCTCTCGGAGTTTACTTTGGTTGGGGACAGGTTGATTGAAGTCTTGGAATAATGGTCCGGTGAGAATGTCGGCAAATTCTTCAGCCGAAACAGGTTCAATTGCTCCGAGTTCGCCATTTCTAAGAATAGCTACTTTTTGACCTTGATTGAGGCGAGTGGGAATGTTAGTTTCTTGAGGATTGGTGCTGCTTTTATTAAGCTGTACGCCGCCTTCAAGGGTCGTAATGCGTCCGAGAACATTGGGATCGGGATCGTTGGCATCAACGACATAAATCGTGCCTTGTACGCCAATATCAAACCCCGAAACACAGCCGTTGGCAGCACCGCTAACAAGCAGTTTACCTTGTCTGACTTCGACACATTGACCGACAATGACAGAGGCATTGGGGCCTAAACGTCCAGCAGCACCGTTGTTGAATCTCAGACTCGCGCGGGTAGAAGCTTGGGTACGGACGACTTCTTGGAAGTTGGCTGTATCGCTGACTTGTGCTTGTTGAGATTCGATAAAAACTTCTGTACCACCGACAATTTCGTTGATGGTGGCTTGGCTGATTTGAGCAACAGCAGGGAGTGGGGGAATGCCGAGGGTGAGGGCAAGATAAAAGCCGCTTAACCAGCCGAAGCAGATGCGGCGCATGGGACGTTTTTTCATGGTTGGGTTAGGGTAATTGTATAAGTTTTTTGAGGGTGTGTGGTGTCGTTTACTCAAGACGCAGCAGCTCTAGTTTCAGTTTCAAAATCTGGGAGAATAAACCGGACTTTTTACGTCAGGTATGGGTAAGGTTGGCGATCGCGCTTTTACGTTGCAAGGTCAGTAAAAATGGTAACAAAAGCAATTACACAAATATTACTGTTGAGCGGGTTAGGCTTAGGATTGGGCCTTGGGGGAAGCGCAATTTTACCCCTGCAAGCCCAAACTACGGAAACTGTTACCAGCGCCACGACTTTTCAAGCGGGGATGCGGCATTATCAAGCAGGAACGGTGGCTGGGTGGCAAGCAGCGATCGCGTCTTGGGAAGAATCTCTACAACTGGCTCGCGATCGCGGTGAAACAGAACAAGAAACCTTAAGTTTATACTGGTTAGCCTTAACTCACGCCCAATTAAAGGATTTTGTCCCCGCAGAGGCTTATTACCAAGAAGTTTTAACCCTTTACCGCCAAACCGAGCAAGACCAAGCCATCGCCAGTACCCTGATGTCTTTAGGACAGATTAACGCGGCTTGGGGAGAATATCAACAAGCTCTAGATTACTACCAAGAGGCGATCGCCCTCTGGCAAAAAGCGGACTTCACCACCGGGGAAGCGGCAACGCTGAATAATATGGGGCTGGTGTATGCTGATTTGGGGGATGATGAGTTGGCTCTCGAACAGTATCAAAAATCCTTAGATTTGGTTAAAGATGCGGGAAATCTGCGTAATATCGCCGCAGCTTATAACAATCTCGGACAAGCTTACTCGGACTTGGAGGAGTACGACCAAGCGCTGACTTACTACAATCAAGCCCTCACCACTTGGCAAGAGCAAAACCACATCCCAGGGGAAGCCGCAACGCTCAACAATATCGGCTTCGTCTACGCTCAACAAGAAAACTGGTCGGAAGCGCAACAATACTACAACCAAGCCTTGCCTCTGTGGGACGAAATTGGCGATATCGGGGGTAAAGCACGCTCCTTGACCAATTTAGGTTATGTAGCGGCAAATTTGGGTCAAAATGAGCCAGCTTTAGCTTATTATAACCAAGCTCTACCTCTGCGGCAGAAGATTGGCGATCTCGCTGGAGTCGCCCTTACCCGCTACCGCATAGCCCAAGTACAACGAGAACAAGGCAATCTCGACGCAGCCCAAACCGAAATCGAAAACGCGATCGCCCTAATCGAAGACCTCCGCACCAACATCAATCGAGCCGATCTGCGAGCCTCCTTCTTTGCCTCCAAGCAAGACTACTACGAATTTTACATCGACTTGCTGATGCAGCGTCACTCCCAAAACCCCCAAGCGGGTTACAATCGCCAAGCCTTGGAAATAAGCGAACAAGCCCGCGCGCGTACCCTCCTCGAAGTTCTGCAAGAAGCCAACGCCGACATTCGTCAAGGAGTCGATCCCCAACTGTTGCAACAAGAACAACAACTCAGCCGCCAACTCAGCGCCCTCGAAGAAAGCCGCCTGAAAGCGCCCCCAGAACAAGCCGAAATGATTGAACAGGAGATCGAAGACCTTTTACAACAATATCGCCAGTTACAGGCGCAAATTCGTGCCACTAGCCCCCGTTATGCCGCCCTCACCCAACCCCAACCCCTCAGCCTTGAGATCATTCAACAAGAAATCGTAGACGAAGACACCCTGTTGCTGGAATACTTCGTGGGGCGCGATCGCAGCTACCTCTGGGTCGTAACTCCCGACAGTATGACCAGCTACGAACTTGCCAGTGGTACTGAGATTGAAGCCGCCGTCCGAGAGTGGCGATCGCTCCTTTCTTCCCCCACCCAACGACGACGAGTGCAAAAAGTTGCCGCACTGCAAAGTCAAATCAGCCAGATGCTTTTGCAGCCCATCGCCAACCAACTGCAAGACCAACGGTTGCTCGTCGTCGGCAACGATATCTTACAATACTTGCCCTTCTCTGCCCTCAGTCTCGAAACAACCTCTGAAGGCGAAGCAATTCCTTTGATGATGCAGCACGAAATTGTAACCCTGCCTTCCGCATCTGCCCTGGCTATCATGCGCCGCAATCCTCAAGAAAAATCTGAAAATCGCCGAGAATTAGCGATTTTTGCCGATCCAGTCTTCAATACTGAAGATAATCGGGTTTCCAAATCCACAATTATTCAAAACTCTCTCCCCATCGAACTCCAAGAGTCGGCTCGTTCTGCGGGCATTACCCTAGCCCGTTTACCCTATACTCGCACCGAAGCCGAAGCGATCCTCAACTTTACCCAAGCCCAGGACAACACCAAAGCCTTCGGGTTTGAAGCCAATCGCAACCTCGCGACCAGCCAAGACCTCAGCCAATACCGCCTCCTCCATTTTGCCACCCACGGCCTCGCCAACAGCGAAAATCCCGAACTCTCCGGCTTGGTTTTTAGCCTCGTCACTCCCGAAGGCAAAGTGCAAAACGGCTTTTTGCGGATGCACGAACTGTTTAATCTCGATTTACCCGCCGATCTTGTGGTATTGAGCGCTTGTCAGACGGGATTAGGAGAACTGGTACGCGGTGAGGGCATTATCGGCTTAACGCGGGGTTTTATGTACGCTGGTGCGTCCCGCGTGGTGGTGAGTTTGTGGAATGTGGACGATGAGGGAACAGCCGAGTTGATGAAAGCGTTTTATCGCTACACGATCCAGGAAAATCAAACTCCCGCAGCCGCATTGCGATCGGCGCAAATTTCCCTTTGGCAAAATCCCCAATGGCGATCGCCTTATTATTGGGCAGGTTTTACATTACAAGGCGAGTTTCTGCCTTGACGACTCCCAGGTTAACGACAAAAACCCCAAGCGATTTTCAGCTTGGGGTCAAATAAAACCAGAATTGAGAGAGCTTACTGAACCGTAATACCCGCAGATTCTTGGTCGTATTCTTCGAGTTCCACGGTGACGGGTTTAGCTTTCCAAATTTCCGTCATGTATTCATAGATAGTGCGATCGCTAGAGAACTTCGCCATCCGCGCTGCATTGAGAATTGACATCTTCGTCCAAGACTCGCGATCGCGATAAGCTTCTGACACTTTCTGCTGACAATCCAGATAATCCTGATAATCCGCAAACAGCATATAGCGATCGTCATACAACAGCGAATCGATCAACGGCTTGAATATCTCCGTATCCCCATGAGAAAAGAAACCCGACGAAATGCGATCGACAGCCTCTTGCAACTCCGCATTGCTGTTGTAATAATCCATCGCATTGTAGCCCGCCGCCTTCACCTCTTGCACCTTTTGAGCCGTCAAACCAAACAAGAAGAAGTTTTCCGCACCCACTTCTTCGCGAATCTCAATATTTGCCCCATCTAGAGTACCAATGGTTAAAGCCCCATTCATCGAAAACTTCATGTTCCCCGTACCCGAAGCCTCTTTTCCTGCCATCGAGATTTGTTCGGAAAGATCCGCAGCCGGATAAATCTTTTCCCCTAAAGAAACATTGAAGTTCCCCAAAAATATGACCTTCAAGCGGCCTCGTACTTCTGGGTCTTTGTTCACCACTTCAGCCACAGCATTGATTAACTTAATAATCAACTTCGCCATAAAGTAACCGGGTGCTGCTTTCCCCCCAAAGATAAAAGTGCGCGGCACAATCTCCATATTGGGGTTTTTCTTGATGCGATTATACAAGGTGATAACGTGCAGCAAGTCCAAGTGCTGGCGTTTGTACTCGTGAATCCGTTTCACAATCACATCAAAAATCGAGTTGGGATCGACTTCAATGTTGTTGAATTTCCAGATGTAATCTGCCAAGCGCTTTTTATTATTTTGCTTGATTTCGTACCAACGCTTGCGGAAGTCGGCATCATCTACATATTGTTCGATTGCCCGTAATTTCTCCAAATCCTTGAGCCAAGTCATATCTCCCAACTTCTCTTTATACAGTTTGGAGAGTTCGGGATTGCTCAGTAGAATCCAGCGACGCGGGGTAACGCCGTTGGTTTTATTAAAGAATTTCTCCGGCCAAAGTTCGGCAAAATCGCGCAGGGTATGGCTTTGGAGGAGTTCTGTGTGCAAAGCCGCTACGCCGTTAATGGCATGAGAACCAATACAAGCAAGATTAGCCATGCGAATCGCTTTTTCAGGATGTTCTTCGACGATGGACATCCGAGCGGCTCGTTCTGGGTCATCGGGAAACCAAGTCCGCACATCTTCAAGAAAGCGGTGGTTGATTTCGTAGACGATTTCCAGGTGACGCGGTAACAAACTGCCAAACAAGCTCACCGGCCAGCGTTCTAGCGCTTCGGGTAAGAGAGTGTGGTTGGTATAAGCAAAGGTTTTTTGGGTAATGTACCAAGCTTTATCCCAACTATAGGAATGCTCGTCGATCAACAAACGCATCATTTCTGCAATGGAGACAGTGGGATGGGTGTCGTTGAGTTGAATGGCGACCGTATCGAATAAATTATCCAGGTTGGGATATTTTTTGAGATGGTTGCGGATGATATCTTGTAGCGAAGCTGCCGCAAAGAAATATTGTTGTTCTAGGCGCAGTTGACGACCTTGGGGGGTGTTATCGTTGGGATACAGCACTTTGGAGATCGTCTCGGAACTCATTTTGCTGGCGACTGCGCCGTCGTAATCCCCAGCGTTGAAGGCTTGGAAGTCGAAATCTTCATTTTCGGCAGCTACAGCCCGCCATAACCGCAGGGTATTGACGGTGTTGGTATCGTAACCCGCGACGGGGGTGTCGTAGGGAACGGCTAAAACTTCGCGATCGTGAACCCAAGATACTCGCGGTCTGTTTTTTTGGTCGTGGTAGACTTCGGTGTAGCCGCCGTACTTAATCCGCACGCTGTCGTCTTGACGAGAGACTTCCCAAGGGTTGCCATAACGCAGCCATTTATCGGGAACTTCGATTTGGAAGCCGTCTTTGATGGCTTGGTGGAAAATGCCAAATTCGTAGCGAATGCCATAGCCAATAGCCGGGATTTCTAAGGTCGCGAGGGAATCGAGAAAACAAGCGGCTAAACGTCCCAAGCCGCCGTTACCGAGGCCGGGGTCGTGTTCTTGTTCGAGTAGCTCTCCCAGCTCTAGCCCGGATTCTGTCATGGCTTTTTGGATGCGGTCGTATAATCCGAGATTAATGAGGTTGTTTCCCAGGTAGCGACCCATTAAGAATTCGGCAGAAAGGTAACAAACGACCTTGACATTTTTTTCGGTATGGACTTTACGACTAGCAATAAAGCGCTTGAGTAGGCGATCGCGTACAGTGTAGGCGAGGGCAATGTAATAGTCTTTGGGGGTAGCCCAAGAGGTATCTTTACCGCGATTGTAGTAAAGGTTATCCGCAAAGGCGCGTTTGAGCGTTTCGACGCTCATACCTGTACGGTCATCTTCTACTTGAATTTTGATGGTTTCGGTCGGGCGAGTGTTGGCTTGCACGGGTGCAAAACTCCTGCTGAACAATCTGCATTTAATTGTGTCCTATGTTTGCTGAAAAGTTGTACTTTTTTAGACAATTTTAGGACTTAAGTTAAAAAATCCTTGACGAAGGACAAGGGGTATTGTGGGGAATATCGCGGTGAGGACTCGTGCAGGATAGGTCTTCACCGCGACAGGGGTTGGCGATCGCGGTTAAAGTTAGGGTGGCGGTGTGCTGGAGTTGGCGAGCAATTTTAAACTTTTCTTAATTTGTCGCACAACTCAGGGAAGGCTTCCCAAGCTCAGTTTATTTTTCGATTCCGCAAAAGCGATCGCGTGACGGGGTTGTACAAATACGGTTTGACCGGGGGTGAGGTTGAGTTGTTGGCCGCGATCGCGACTTAATTGAGCAATAATATTTTGATGATTGGGTAAAACCAACTCTACTTGCATTTCCCAGCCCAAACGAGTGATGCGTTGGACAGTGGCTTGAGTCGTTTTCTCAGTGCGATCGCGGTGGATTTCTAACTCATGGGGACGCACAAAAACTGGGCTGCGATAATCAGAAAAATGGCTATCCCAAAATAATTGAGACGTACTCGGTAACACATTCACTTCCCCGACAAAACTCATCACAAAGGGACTGCTAGGGCGATCGTAAATCGCCTCTGGTGTACCCACTTGTTCGATCCGTCCTTGGTTCATCACGACAATAATATCGGCGACATCCATCGCTTCTTCTTGGTCGTGGGTGACAAAAACGCTGGTGACGCGCACTTCATCGTGGAGTCGTCGCAACCACGATCGCAATTCCTTTCTCACCTTCGCATCAAGCGCCCCAAAGGGTTCATCTAAGAGTAACACTTGGGGTTGTACCGCCAATGCCCGCGCTAAAGCCACTCGCTGACGCTGACCTCCAGAGAGTTGATGGGGATAGCGATCGCCTAATCCTTCGAGTTGAATCAAGGCCATTAATTCAGCAACGCGGGATTTAATCTGCGCGGCAGGAATTTTGCGAATTTCTAAGCCAAAGGCGATATTTTGGCGGATGGTGAGATGTTTGAACAAGGCATAATGCTGAAAGACAAAACCAATATTGCGCTGACGCACATCTAGATGGGTTACGTCTTGGTTGTCGATGGTAATGTAGCCGCTATCGGGAGATTCCAATCCCGCGATCGCCCGCAGCAAGGTTGATTTCCCCGAACCGGAAGGGCCTAATAATGCGACTAAGTGATTATCGGGAATTTCTAAACTGACGTTATTTAAGGCTTTGAATGTCCCGAATTGTTTGGAAATGTTGTTGATGATAATACTCATTTTTTTTGTTGTTGGTTGTTTGTTGTTGGTTATTTGTTGTTTGTTATTGGTTATTGGTTATTGGTCACTGAAACTCCCCCTACTGCCTACTGCCCAAGACCTACTGCCTAAAAAAACTGTTGACTGATGACTGTTAGCTGAAAAACCTACTGCCCCTTAATCACTGGTAATTGGTAATTGGTAATTAGTAATTGGTCATTGTTTTCTGCTCGATAATTTCTTTGCAAATTAAAGTTACTAATGCCAACAAAGCCAACACAACTGCCGCACCAAAAGCCGCTTCAGTTTGATAATTTTGGTAAGCTTGTTCGACAAAAATAGGTAGTGTTGAAGTGCGACCGAGAATGCTACCAGAAACCACCGCCACCGCACCAAATTCACCGAGCGATCGCGCATTGGTTAATAAAACGCCGTACATCAAGCCCCAACGGATATTGGGAAGCGTCACCCGCCAAAAAATCTGCCAATCTTTTGCCCCCAAAGTCCGCGCTGCTTCTTCTTGTTCCGGCCCGATTTCTTCGAGAATGGGGATTGTTTCTCGCGCCACAAAAGGCAGTGTCACGAAGATAGTTGCTAATACCATACCCGGCAGTGCAAAGATGATTTTGATGCCCGTACTGGCGAAAATAGAACCAAACCAGCCAATACGTTCTCCATACAGTAAAACCAACATCAAACCCACAACTACAGGCGAAACTGAAAAGGGAAGGTCGATAATACTTATTAAAAGAGTACGACCGCGAAATTGATTGCGAGCAATTACCCAAGCGGCGCACAACCCAAAAATGGTATTGAGAGGAACGGCGATCGCGGTAATAATTAAAGTGAGTTGAATCGCATGGAAAAATTCGCGGGTTTGAATCGCAGTTAAAACGGGCTGGATGCCGTTGTGAAAGGCTTCGTAAAACACGACTGCACCGGGAATAAATAAAACGAGGAATAGATAACTTAGCGCGATCGCGATTAAGATATTTTGAGGCGATTTAATCCGCAGCATAACGACGACCCCACTGTTGTAATGCGTTGATAATTAAGAGTAGTAAGAGCGAGCCAAGGAGTAACATTGTGCCGATAACTGTTGCTCCGGCATAATCGTATTGTTCGAGTCGTTGATACACTAAAATCGGTGCAATTAAATCTTGAAAAGGAATCCCAGAGGAGATAATAACTACCGAGCCATATTCCCCCACGGCTCGCGAAAACCCCAGAGCGACACCTGTTAAAATAGGCGGCCAAAGAGGTGGAAAAATAACACGCCAAAAAGTTTGCCATTGCGACGCACCCAAAGACCAAGCCGCTTCTTCTACTTCTGTTTCTAGTTCTTGTAAAACGGGTTGTAAAGTGCGGACAATAAAGGGTAAAGAGATAAAAATCATTGCTACAAAAACACCCCAGCGCGTAAAGGCGATTTTAATCCCAAAGGGGGTAAAAAATTGTCCAATCCAACCGCTCTCGCTGTATGCTGTTGCTAAGGCTAATCCGGCAACTGCTGTGGGAATTGCAAAGGGTAAATCAACCGCCGCATTAATGATTCTTTTACCCGGAAAAGAATAGCGGACTAAAACCCACGCGACAATCGTTCCCATTACCCCATTAATTGCTGCCGCTCCCAAAGCAGTAACGAAGGTAATATTGTAAGCTGAAAGGGCAATGGGACTGGTAGCAATTCGCCAAAATTCTGAGATTCCTAAAGTTAGCGATTTGGTAATTAAGGCACTCACTGGCAGTAGCAAAATAACGAACAAATACGAAAAAGTAAAGACCCAAGGAATGGCAATAGACTGCTTTTCTCTACGTTGTTCTTGGTTTATGAAAAAGGATGAGTATTGTAATTGCATAATATTTAAAGCAATAAAGAATTACTGCTTGCCTGCTTTTGTCATAATTTTGTCAAAGACAGCGTTATCATCAAAAAACTGACTTTGGATTTTTTCCCAACCGCCTAAATCTGCTGCTGTAAAAAGATTTTTGATTTTAGGATATTGACTGGAAAATTCTTCGGAAATTTGAGGATCGACAGGTCGAAAACCTGCTTCGGCAAATTCTCTTTGGGCTGCGGGAGTATAGAGAAATTCAACAAAGGCTTCAGCAACTTCGCGATTGCCGTGTTTATCTACATTGGCATCAACAATGGCAATGGGATTATCAATTGAAATGTTGTAGTCTGTGGGAATAATATAAGATTGCTGTTCCCCTTGTTGTTGCGCCAAAATTACTTCATTTTCGTAATTGATCAGGACATCGCCTTGACCTTGCTTATAAAAAACATCGCTGGATTCGCGGGCATTTTTAGGCAGGACGGGGACGTTTTTATAAATTGTTTCAACAAAATTCAAAGCTGCGGTTTCACTTTTTCCAGCTTTGGTCATTGCGCCCCAAAGTACGAGAAAATTCCACCTTGCGCCCCCCGATGTTTTGGGATTGGCTGTAATCACTTTGAGATTATTTTGAGCTAAATCCGACCAAGTAGAAATAGCAAGATTGGGGTCGCGTTTGACAATGGCTGCGACGGATTTATGAACGATGGAATCATTAGGAAATTCCTTTTCCCAACCCGGTTCAATTAAGCCTGCTGCTGCGATTTCTTGTGTATCTAAAGCTAAGGCAAGTGCTACAACATCGGCTTCTAAACCATCAATAACGGCGCGAGTTTGCGACCCCGAACCGCCATAACTTTCATCGAAAGTGACAGTTTGACCAGTTTTTTCATACCAGTATTTAGCGAACTGGGGAATGATGTTTTCGTAAGCAGTTTGCGTCACCGCATAAGAAACGAGGGTGAGTTTGACCTCGTTATTGTCTGCCGTTGAAGCGGTTGGCGAGCAGGACGCGATCGCGCTACTCATCATAACACCTGCCAGCACCAAACCTGCAAAACGCCAAGGTTTTCGCAACATAATACCACCTCTATTTTAGGAAAACTCCGTCCTTCGCTTCAACGGAGATGTACTTGATTTAATTCTCCGTCTAAGTTTAATTGCATTTCAAAACAATTGCAATACAATTTTGATTTAAATTGATAGCAACCCAACCTGTGACATGATGAAACCAAGAGATAGCAAGCTTTCTAGCCATGGCCAAAACCCGAAAAAAATCCCAAGCGAGTATTGCTCAACTCCTGATTGAGAACAACACCCTATTCCGCAATCTCGATGAAGCTTGGCTAAACGAACAACTCCCCCTCGACATCCTCAGAGTGGAGAAGCTGTTTTCCAATCGTCCGGTGTACACGGCTTTCTTACCCGACGAACCCCTGGATAGTCTTTATGTCATCCTGAGTGAAGGCTTGGTGATTGTTCGCAGTACCCCCCTTGACCGCATTATTGCGATTAACTATCCGGGAAGTTGTTTTGGGATGCGGAGTCTTCCCTTTAGCTACGGTTTAGCCAGTAATGCTTTTCCGAGTTTGGTAGAAGCTTATAAAACCACTCATATCATCAAGCTTCCCCTGGATTGCATTGCGCGAATTTACGACCAAAACGAGGACTTTCGCGATCGCTATCGTTTATTATTTGAACTGCGAGCTAAATTTCAGTACCATCTGCTCAATTGCAGTACCTATCCCCCCCAAGCCGTTGCGTCGCTGTTGCGGGCATTAATTTACCAAGAAAGGGAATTGGGCAATCAGCCCCAAACCGAGGGAATGTATCGTTTTGACCTCCCGATTGATATTATTGCACGGGCTTGTCAACTCAATCAGCGTACCGTCGAACAAGTCCTCAAAGGCATGGAAAAAGTCGGCTTTATTGAAGCAGTCAAAAACAGCGATGCTTCTAGCGACGAAGTACGAGTCCTCGACCCAGAAGGCTTGAAAGAAGTTTATAGTGCGACTCGCGAAAAGGTATCTTGGTGGCCGCTACGGTAAAGTCATTGACCGGACATGATGTCTTAAGCTACAAAGTCGCCCAAAATACCCCAGCCGGAAAACGAGGATTTTGGGCTTTACAAGGTGCAGAATTTGCTTCCGCACCTTGTGTTCTTAGTTCTTAATTTACTGTCCACCAACCAAAGCCCGGACCGATAATGCGAACGGTTAACCAAGTAGCAACCAATAAGCCAATACCAATCCAAGCCCCGCGACTGGTGATTTGGATGAATTGTTCGGCTTGGGTTTTGGTTACGGGAATCCAGGGTAGGATGCGTTCTTCTTGACCGTATTTGTCTCCTAGGGATTGTTGGCGGCGTTTGGCTTCGCCCATAGTAACCTCTCTCAAAAAAGAATTAGGGATATTATAGTTTTGCAACCTGGTTTACATTTTGAGGCCGGGCTGCTGCGTTATTCTAAAGATTATAAAGTAAGACAATTCAAGACTTTTGGAGGTCTGCTATGTCTAACTCAAGTTCTGCTGCTGCCCCTAACTTTAACAGTGATCGCCAAGTTTGGGCCAGTTTAAAAGAGGCGATCGCGATGAGTTCGGGTTTCGGACGTTGGCGACTCGAACAACAGTTATCCGAACCGACTTCGGCTCGCGATTTGGATGTGTTGGTGCGTCGCTATTTACGGGAAACTTTGGAAACTTTAGCGTATTAAAATTCGGACTAACCAATCTGGTAGTTGGGCGATCGCATTATCAATGGTTGCTGCGAGTTCGCCGACGCGATCGCCATTGATGTGCAATTCGTCGGTCGGGTAGTTCTGCAATACTTCTAACAAAGTAATGTTGCCATCGGGCAGTGCTGAATCGACAATCGCCGAGCGTAAGGCTTGACGGTTATCTTTTTTGTCGGGAGTATGCAGGATTTCGCCGACGCGATCGAGCATCATTTCCCCAGGGGGAGTGGTGAGTATGCCTTCGAGGAGTTCGCCATTAACAGCCACTTCTTGGTTGAGGATGTCTCGGAGGGTTTCGGGTTTCTGATTGGCTAACATCAGGTAGAGTTTGAGGTCTAGGGAAGTTTCCCCGGTTTTTGCCAGGTTTTCTAGGTCTGCTACAGCGACTGAACCCGATAAGAAGCCGTACTCTAGAACAATCTGCTCTGCGGCTGGGGTGCGTGTCGCTCCCGAAAGGCTCAACAAGGCGACTAAAATACTTAAATTCAACCAACGCCATTTACGCATCTTTTGTTATTTCTGTCGCGTCTCAAGTCGCGATCGCTCTCCCTAGCCAATGTGTCCACCCTAATGATGAAGATTACGGTACATAAGTTCCATCTGGCAAAATGGTAGCGCCGAGTTGGGCGGTTTGCCAATTGCTGTTTTCCACAGTTGCGGCTCGTAAATCGGCACTGTTGAGATTGGCTTGGGTAAAGTTGACGTTGCGTAACTGAGCGTACCAAAAGAGCGATCGCGTCAAATCTGCTCCTTGTAAGTTCGTTTCCCACAATTTTGCCTGCACCAAACTTGCCCCTGCGAGTATTGCCCCAGTAAAGTTGGTTCGCGTCAACGCCGTATTTTGGAGATTAACCCCAGTCAAATCGGCATTACTTAAATTAGCATCAATGAGTACCGAACCCGCTAGATTAGCCCCCTTTAACTGGGCATTCCGGACATCGGCGCGGGTTAAGTCCACCCCTGCTAAATTTGCGCCCCGCAGATCGGTATTGCTCAAGCGGGCTGCCAGGAAGTTTGCCCCACTGAGATCGCAATTGACACAGCTTCCCGTGGTTCGCAAGCGTTCGAGGTGTTCGGGATTGAGGGCTTGAGCGGCTTGGGGGGAAAAAAGGCAAAAGAGGGCGATCGCACTTAGGGTTAATTTCATCAAGAAAAATTGGGTCTGAAACCCCGTCCTTATAAGACGGCTTTACATCTTTCACACAACCCATGCTACTATGTGAGACATGGAAAAAGCCTATTCGTACCGATTTTACCCAACTCCCGAACAAGAGTCGCTGTTGCGTCGCACTTTGGGTTGTGTCAGATTAGTGTACAACAAAGTCCGAAGAAAAGTTGCTCTTGTTCACGCCCAAATTACCGATACCCGCAAAGACCATTTACATAAGCTAACCACTCAACTCGTTCGTGAAAACCAAACGATTGTAGTTGAGGACTTGGCTGTAAAAAACATGGTCAAAAATCGCCAACTTGCCCAAGCGATTTCAGATGCAAGTTGGGGAGAAATTACCCGACAATTGGAGTACAAATGTCGTTGGTATGGGAGGACTTATATCGAGATTGATAGATGGTTTCCCAGTTCTAAACGATGCAACCATTGTGGGCATATTGTCTCAAAAATGCCGTTAAATATTCGAGAGTGGGATTGTCCTGAATGCAGGACGCACCATGACCGAGACATTAACGCCAGTAAAAATATTTTGGCGGCAGGACTTGCCGTGTCAGTCTGTGGAGCGAGTGTGAGACCCGAACAGAGTAAGTCTGTGAAGGCAA
>JAWQFT010000137.1:0-6668 GCA_035968055.1 Jaaginema sp. PMC 1080.18
GAGGACATCAAACCATCCTCTTTGGGCTCTGGCGCGTCCGACTGCAATAGTCATAGTTTCAAATTCCTCTTGCTTGACTAAATAATTGGCAAGATTGCTATACGTTGGCGATTTACCCAAGGAAAGCAGGCGATCGCGTTTTGACTTGAGTCAATTTACGTCGTGCTAGGGAAAACCACCGAACTGAAGTGTTGGCCTAACTTAAATTTAGGTCAACCTTAGTCCTTCAATTTTCTTAACAGACTTTCTAAGTTATACCTTACCTTGTTTACCGCTAGATAAATCAAGGGTCGCAGGCCAACTCGTCTTCAATAATTATTACCGAAAATTTTACAAATTGACATATCTTTCCTCAGAAATCTCAAAATCTTTCTGGAGGACGGTGACAATCTGGGGTTTGAGGATAGGGCGATCGCAACAAATGTCACAATGGAGGATGCAATATCAAACTTACCCATTGAATTTATGACGGCACAGACCACCAAAGACAGTCTGATACTGCGCCAAGAGGTTTTAGGGGCGCGGCGCTTTAGTAATATATTTTGGGCAACAATTTCCGCAATTGGCGGCATTGGCTTTTTGCTGGCGAGTCTGTCGAGTTATTTTCACAAAAATTTACTCCTAGTAACCGATCCTTCTCAACTCACGTTTATTCCCCAAGGGGCTGCTTTAGGATTTTACGGCATAGCGGGCAGCCTGGTTTGTCTTTACCTGGTGTTGGTGACAGTCTGGAATGTGGGGGGCGGCTACAATGAGTTTGACAAAGAAAGCGGCTACGCCAAAATTTTTCGCTGGGGCTACCCTGGCAAAAATCGCCGCATCGAATTTAGTTGTCGGCTAGAGGACATTCAATCGGTTCGTGCTGAAATTAAAGAAGGATTTAGTCCCAAACACCAACTTTATCTCAAAGTCAAACAGCGTCGCGATATTCCTCTAACGCGGGTAGGCGAACCGATGCCGTTATCCAAGTTGGAAAACCAAGGGGCAGAACTGGCACGCTTTTTGGGCGTTCCCTTAGAAGGAATTTAAAACAAAACATGAGAAAACAATTTCAGCGCTGGTTAGTGTTAACCTGCTGTGTGGCGCTCTTGAGCCTGAGCGGTGTCGGGTTGGTTGGGTGTGATTCCCAAAGTGCCAACTCCTCAGCCACGACTACCAGCAATACCGAAAATAGAACGATTACTTCACAAGCTAGTAACTCAGATATGACACAATTACCCAAACTTGAAGGCAAAGCGACAGTTGTAATGACGGTAAACGGATCGCCGATTACGATTGAAGTGGATGGGGATAATGCCCCCATTACGGCAGGAAACTTTGTCGATTTGGTAGAACGAGGATTTTACGACGGTTTGACGTTTCACCGCGTGGTTAAGTCACCCCAGCCGTTTGTAGCCCAAGGAGGCGATCCCGAAGGCACGGGGATGGGGAGTTTTATCGATCCCGATACGAAGCAACCCCGCTATATTCCTTTGGAAATTAAGCCCCAAGGTGCAGACGAGCCGATTTATGGTAAAACCCTGAAGCAAGCTGGTGTGACGGCTTCTCCAGTATTAGCTCATACTCGCGGGGCGGTGGCAATGGCGCGATCGCAAATGCCCAATTCGGCTTCGTCGCAGTTTTATTTCGCGTTGACAGAGTTACAATTCTTAGACGGCGATTATGCGGTGTTTGGCTATGTTACCGAAGGGATGGACGCAGTAGACGCGATCGCCCAAGGTAATTCTATTGATACGGCGGAAGTCACGGCTGGCGGCGAAAACCTTAAAAAATAATTAAGTTTTGTAAAGTGCGGCAATTGTGGTGAAAGTCGTTGTTACGGGAATCGGGTTGGCAAGTGCTGGCGGCGATCTCAAAAGCAGTTGGCAAGGCTTGTTACAGGGTAAATCGGCGTTACGTCTAGCTCAACCCTTTTTTGACCTTTCACCCAGATTGCTGGGCTTAATCGGGCAGAAACCGATGAATCTGGCAAGGTTAGGCGATCGCGTCCTGCCAGATTTACTACAAGATGCTCGCCTCAGCCCACCACTTCCCGATTGCGCGGTGGTGGTGGGTTCGAGTCGTGGCTGTCAGGGGGATTTGGAAGCCTTGAGACGGGGTGAGGGGGATTTAAGCCTCTGGTTGGATTATTTGCCCCACCAAGGAGCGATTTCTCTTGCCCGCAAAGTCGGCGCAACAGGCATTGTTTTGTCACCGATGGCGGCTTGTGCGACGGGGTTGTGGGCGATCGCGAGGGCAACTGAGTTAATTTTAAAGGGGGAATGTCAGCAGGCGATCGCAGGCGCAATGGAAGCCCCGATTACCCCTCTCACCCTGGCAGGTTTTACGAAAATGGGGGCTTTAGCAAAAACGAGCGCTCATCCCTTCGATTTGCAGCGCAACGGTTTTGTCTTGGGGGAAGGGGCAGCATTATTTGTCTTAGAAACGGAAAAGGGCGCTAAACAACGCGGCGCGAAGATTTACGGCGAAATTGCCGGATTTGGCTGGACTGCGGACGGTTATCACGTTAGCGCCCCGGATATTACGGGAAAAAGTGGCGCGATCGCGATTCAGCAATGTCTCACTCGCAGTAACTTACAAGCTTCAGACATTAATTATATTCATGCTCACGGCACCAGTACCCGCCTCAATGACGCGAATGAAGCGCAACTCATCCAAGCTTTATTTCCTCCCTCGGTAGCCGTAAGCTCAACCAAAGGCGCAACAGGACACACTTTAGGGGCTTCTGGGGCATTAGGAATAGCGTTTACCCTACTTGCCCTACAACAGCAGATTTTACCCCCCTGCGTGGGCTTAAATGAGCCAGAATTTGATTTAAATTTTGTAACAACGGCTTGTCATACTGAGGTGGATTATGCGTTGGTATTGAGCTTTGGCTTTGGGGGACAAAATATCGCGATCGCCCTGAGGCGTTATTCTGAAGTAATCGGTATTGAGTAGTGGCGATTATCTTGAATATCAACCTCGTTACCAGGTTGAACCTGGTAACAAAAAAACAAGGCTCTGCCTTGATTTATTATTGTTATTTTTTTAATAACTGATTGCGATGAAAGCGAAATCTTTGTTTGGCATAAGCTGCTTTGCATTTAAACCACCGATTTCACTTACTGAACCCTTTGGTGGGCTTGAATCGAGACAGAAATTTAAATGATTAACAGCTTAACTGCTTGTTTCTTAAGTATATTAAATATTTTTTCCTTAGATCAATTACTCGTTTTTGAAGAAAAAACAGAGGAAATACAGCAATGGATACCTTAGATAACTATAGGCAAATCATTACCGAAATTCTGACTGAATATTCCAAAATTCCCTACGCAGTTGGAGAACTCGAACGACATCTCATTATAGACAAACCTGAAAATAATTTCATACTGCTTACCATTGGTTGGCAAAATCGGAAAAGAGTGCATGGTTGTCTCGTCCATATTGCCTTAATTGACGATAAAGTTTGGATACAACGAGATGGTATTGAAGACGGAATTACTTACGACTTATTAGAAGCAGGTATCCCCAAAGATAAAATCGTTCTCGCTTTTTATCCTCCCGACGTTCGACTTCATACTGAATTTGCTGTTTCGTGATTTTATTGAAGTTGAGAAGTAGAGAGTATACAAAACTCCACTTATTGATTTAGTCCGCAAACGCGGACTTTATTGCATTAGCCCCGGATTTTAATCCGCGGGTGGGTTAACGGGATAGACGGTATATTTAAACCAGATTTGGTATAAGGTTTAAATCTCGATCTTTTCCCCGCGAATGGAAGCGTCTAATAACTCCATCGGATGCTTCACTTTCATATCTTTTCCTTGCTGTTGTAAATGCTTGAGGATTTGTAGAGAACAACCGGGATTAGAAGATGCAATCAGTTTCGCACGAGTATTTAATAAATTCTCGACTTTTTGCTGTCCCAACTCATCCGCAACTTGCGGTTGTAGCATATTATAAACCCCCGCACTACCACAACATAACGCCGCATCAACAGGTTCTTTTAGGGTAATATTGGGGATATTTCGTAATAATTGACGGGGTTGTAAACTAATTTTTTGACCGTGGAGTAGGTGACAAGCATCTTGATAAACCAAGGTTGTCGGTTCGCTGGTAATAGGAGATAATTCTGCGGTTAAACCCACCTCTGCTAAAAACTCGTTAATATCGCGAACTTTAGCGACAAATGCCTCAGCTTTGGCTTTATATTCTGGGTCATCTTGGAGGATGTGGACGTATTCTTTGAGGGTATGACCGCAGCCTGCCGCGTTGATGATAATGTAGTCTACATCTGTATCGGCAAAGCTATCAATCATTTGTTTTGCCAGGGCTTGGGCTTGGTTTTCTTGGCCTTGGTGGGCAGGTAAAGCGGCACAGCAGCCTTGACTTTTGGGAATAACGACTTCGCAGCCATTCGCAGTTAAAACGCGGGCTGTCGCTTCATTTACGGGGGAGAAAAACAAGCGTTGAACGCAACCTAAAATCATGCCGACACGATACCGCTTTTGTTTTTGCGCGGGAATAATGTCGGGTAATTCTTGCCACAAATTCTGGAGTTTGATTTTGGGTAAAATTGACTCCATTGCGGCTAAACGGGGCGAGAAAAACTTTAATAACCCTGTTCCTCTGACTAATTTTTGTAAGCCGGAGATTTGATACAACCACAGAATTAGTAAAAGTGGTTTCAAGCGGTTGGGATAAGGGAATAAATTAAAGATTAAACTGCGGTAGAATTTATCCCATAAACTGCGGGGTTGATTGCGTTCAACTTGGGGACGAGTTGCAGCGATGAGTTTATCGTATTCAACCCCAGAGGGACAGGTAGAAACGCAAGCGAGACAACCCAAACAAGAATCAAAATGTTGGGTGGTGGCTTCGGTTAAAGCGGCTTCTCCTTTGTTAATCGCATCCATTAAGTAAATGCGGCCTCTGGGGGAGTCCATTTCTTTACCAATGACGCGATAACTGGGACAAGTGGACAAACAAAAGCCACAGTGAACGCAGGTATCAATTAAGTCTTGTTTGGGAGGATGTTTTTTGTCAAAACCTTTGAGTTGTTTGTCGAGTTGGGTTTGAAAGTCAAAGCTAGTATTTTTGATTTCGTTTGAAAATGATTGCATAATAATGGGCGTTTTTGGGAGTTAAAAAGCTAATCTTATATTTAACGTAATTGGAGTTTTGATTGTAGAATCGAAGCAGAGCCTCTTTATTGCGTCCCTTGGTAGAACCAAGGAACGAGATTTCAGTAACTAAATACCGTCGATAAAACGACCGGGATTAAGGATATTTTTGGGGTCGAATTGTTGTTTTATTTTACGCATAAACGCGATCGCATTCCCAGGATAACCCCAAGGATCGACTTGTTGTTTAAAACTAACAGGAGATTCTAAAATGGTGAGAAAACCTCGATAATTTTCACAAGTTTCGCGCAATTGACGAATTTGGTGGGTTCTAATGTCCGGTTGTAAATGTAAGCGTCCTACACCGTTACTCATGTGAATAACGCCCCAGTGAGAAGGTTGTAAAGATTGTAAAAAATCAACAGCAGTAGTGGGCGTTACACCGATTTTACAAGTAATCGCTTGCCCGGAGGTAGGGATGTGCATTAAACTGCGTAGGCGATCGCATAGCTCCCTTTCATCATTATCCCGATATTGTTGGGTTTTGAGATTTAATGATTTAGCCAGACTTTCAACTTGCTTGATTTGCGTATCAACACTTTCTGAAATACTGCAAAACTGTAAAATAAAAGCTAGATTTTCGCCAATTTTTAGCTTTTGGGAAATACCAGCAGATAAAATATCGGCAAAACTCGGCGTTAAGCCAGAAGACATCACCGTTTGAGCAATTTGGGCAATCTCATCTGCGTTTCCCGTAATTACTAGGGTTGCACTCGCTTCAGGGATAGGATAAGTCCGCAATGTGACTTGCGAAATTACCCCTAATGTGCCATAAGACCCAGAAAATAGTTTCATCATGTCGTAACCCGCCACATTCTTCACGACACGCCCCCCAGCTTTAGCTAACTTGCCATCAGACCGCACAAAGCTAATGCCTAAAATCATATCTCGCAGACCGCCATATCTCTCTCGCCAAGTGTCCCCAGTCGCCACTAAACCGCCCAAGGTGGTGCTTTCCGGGTGAGCAGGGTGGAGGGGTATGTATTGATTGTGTTGGGCGAGATGGGCTTGTAAATCGGCGAGTTTCATCCCCGCTTCAGCCGTGACAGTGAGATCGCCCACAGCATGATCGAGAAGGCGGTTGAGTTTGTGGGTACTCAAAACAAGCGGCACAGAATCGGGCATTAAACCGCCCCAAGACAGTTTACTCCCACTACCACAAGTTAGTATTGGCCAAGCCTGGTTGTAGGCTTCTGTGAGGAGGCGACAGAGAGATTCAGGGGTGTGAGGGGTAGCTAAATAAGTCGGGGAATCGGCAGATGTAATGGCTTTTTCAATTCGTTTTTGCCAATCAGAATCGAGACAATTCCAAGGGGTAATTTCTAAATCGGCGGCGGCAAGATTTTCCAAAACAGAAGTAGATGGCATTAGGGATATAGGCTGGGGCTACTCTGACTCTAATTGTGACACTTGCTCGACAGTTAAGCCTGTCACTTCAGCAATTTGCGGAATAGCCATGCCTAAGTTGAGCAGGTTTCTTGCAACTTCCGCTTTACCTTCAAT
>JAWQFT010000137.1:6768-14089 GCA_035968055.1 Jaaginema sp. PMC 1080.18
TTTGCCTTCAATTTTGCCTTCAATTTTGCCTTCAATTTTGCCTTCAATTTTGCCTTCAATTTTGCCTCTAGCTTCCCCTCTAGCTTCTGCGCGAATTTCGCCTCTGGCTTCCCCTTTCTGGAGGATGTCTTGATAAATGACGGATTCTTCCATGAGTTCTGTCCTCAATAATTGTTGAATTAACCTTTTCTCTAATACTAGCCCGGCCAAGACCCCGACAGAAGCGGCGATATCTTGTTGCTGGGTACGGCTTTCGAGGGTTTCTACTTGTTCGACGACAGTATTTAATACTGCCGCAGGATTCGAGGTTTGGGCTAATACGGCAAAGGGTAGTAATCCGGGTGTGTTGAGAAACAAATCCACGGGTTGTTCCCACAGTCGAATCACCTCAAATTCGTGGCGCAGTTTCGGGAGTACAAACTGGGTTTGATATACCAATGGTGAGGAAGATTGCCGTAAATAAACTACGACTTGGTGCATCCTTTTTTGGGGAAAGCGACGATAGACTCGCAGTTAGTTGGTGGTAATAAAAAACTGATGACTGATGACTGATAACTGATAACTGAAATGAGGCTATATCGGCACTAAAGCGTTCGCTAAGATAGCGACAAACGTCATCAAACATAACAATTCTTTAAGCTTCAGCAACATTTCTCAAAATTAAGATTTCATCAGGGGAAGTGCTTTAGTGATGGATGTCTAAACTCAAAATATACGATCCTAAACGCAAGCGATCTGACCAAAGTTCGTATTCGATGCGGAGATGTTCGGGGAGGGGTTTGCCTTTTAGCACTAAGTTGGTGGTAAAGTTACGCAGACGAAACGAACTGTGGGTTTCTGGGGTATCGCTTTGTAGCCAATAGCGACTCATGCCATATACGCCTCGTTCCCAAAAGTGACGATAGCCGAGTTTGCCATTGCCTTGCATGGTCATAATGGCGCGATAGGGGGAGAGTTCTAGCCAGAGTAAGCCTTTTTTCTCGCCTGGGGCTAGGGGACGGTTGATTTCTTGTTGTACGTCGGGGTTGGGGAAGGGGGCTTGACTCAGGAGGATATGGAAGCGGTCTTTGTCTTTTTGGTAAAGGGTTGCGGCAGTTTCGATTTTTGACCAAAAGGGCAGGTCGGTAGCAATGATTGAGAGGCAAACCGGACGACGGTGATGAGTCAGCATGGAGAGCATCCAACGATTTTGATATTTTTAAGATAACTCGATCTGGGGGTGAGAAAAGCGTCGATTTGTAAAGTGCGGTACTAGAACTTTTGGGGATTTTTGTCAATGAGATGACAAGCGACAAAATGATTTTCGCTAATTTGGCGTAATTTGGGTTCTTTTTGGCAGTCTGCAAAGACGTAGGGACAGCGAGTTTGGAAGTTGCAACCGGAGGGGGGATTGAGGGGGCTGGGAACATCGCCTTTGAGGAGGAGACGCGATCGCGCTTTTTCGCGGTCGGGATCGGGTAGGGGAATGGCGCTGAGGAGGGCTTGGGTGTAGGGATGCAGGGGATTGTTATAGAGGGCGTTGCGATCGCTGATTTCGACGATTTTGCCGAGGTACATGACGGCAATGCGATCGCTGATATGACGGACTACGCTGAGGTCGTGGGCGATAAATAAGTAGGTTAAGTCGAGTTCTTGTTGTAAGTCTTGCAATAAGTTGACAATTTGAGCTTGAATTGATACGTCTAGGGCGGCGATGGGTTCGTCACAGACGATAAAATCGGGATTAATTGCTAAAGCCCTCGCGATCGCGATTCTTTGTCTTTGTCCCCCGGAAAATTCGTGGGGATAGCGTTGGGCAAATTGAGGGTTTAAGCCAACTATTTCTAATAATTGGGCAACTCGTTCGCTGAGGTTATATTGATGGGTCAAGTTGTGAACTTTGAGGGGTTCGCTGATAATTTGACCGACGGTTAAGCGGGGATTAAGGGAGGCATAGGGGTCTTGGAAAATCATCTGCATTTGCCGTCGGCGATCGCGCATTTGGGACGACGACAGTTGCGTTAAGTCTTGATTTTGAAAGTAAACTTTTCCTTCGGTAATTTCTTGTAGTCGTAAAATGGCGCGTCCTGTAGTGCTTTTGCCACAACCGGATTCTCCAACTAACCCTAAAGTTTCGCCTTTTTTTATCTCAAAGCTGACATCATCTACGGCTTTGATGGCGGCAATTTGTTTTTGTAAGATAAAGCCTTGAAAAATGGGAAAATAAACTTTTAAGTTTTCGACTTTAATTAAGGTTTTTGGTTTTTGGTTATTTGCTTCTCGATCTTCTTTTGATATGGTCATTACTGTTATTTTTTAATCAGATAGACACCTTTCTCTAGCAACTAACAACCAACAACAAATAACTAAAGATGTGGTTTCACCCAACAAGCAACCGTATGATTTTCTCCCACTAATTCTAATATTGGGTCTTCAGTCTGACAGCGATCGATAACATAGGGACAACGAGCCGCAAAGGGACAACCTGCTGGATAATGAATTAAATCTGGGGGGAAGCCTTCAATGGCTTGGAGACGTTGGGGTTGGTTTGCGTCTAGTCGCGGTAGACTTTTGAGTAAGCCGATGGTGTAGGGATGACGGGGATTGTAGTACAGTTGACGTAGAGGGGCTTGTTCGACGATTTGACCGGCGTACATGACAAATATACGGTCTGCTAGACTGGCTAATAAAGCGAGATCGTGGGTAATCCAAATTGCTGCCATATTCATCTCGGTTTTGAGATGTTTGATGAGGTCTACAATTTGGGCTTGGATGGTAACATCGAGAGCAGTTGTGGGTTCATCCGCGATTAAAAGTTGGGGATGACAAGCAATTCCCATCGCGATCGCAACTCGCTGACGCATTCCTCCGGAAAATTGATGGGGAAAGTGGCGAATCCGGTTTTTAGCATCAGGAATTCCGACGGCATCGAGTAATTCAATCGCTCTTTTTTGAGCAGTTATGGCATTTAAACCCAAATGACGCATCATTCCCTCAACCATCTGTTTTTCGATGCGTAAAACGGGATTTAAGGCACTTAACGCATTCTGAAAAACCACTGCTAGAGAACTGCCTCGAATTTGGCGCATTTGGCTTTTTGAAAGTTTGAATAAATCGCGGGATTCAAACCAAACTTCACCACTGCTAATTCCTTTGGAGGTGGAGGGTAATAATCGCAAAAGCGACATCATCGAGATAGTTTTACCCGAACCCGATTCTCCGACTATTCCTACGGTTTCTCCAGGGTAAACTTGAAAAGAAATACCATTCACGGCTTTGACGATACCGTTGCGGGTTGGAAAACGAGTTTCGAGGTTGCGAACATCGAGTAAACCAGTCATGGGGTGTGCGTAGGGAGCAAAGGCCAATCGCGATCGCGACAGGTTAAAGTAAAGTATAGTTTGTCGGGGCGATCGCCGATTACTCATTACGTTAGCATTTTTTGAAATAAAAATACATTAACTGAAAAAACAATCAATCTCGGAGCAAAAATGGGCAAAAAAGCAATTTTATGTGTAGATGATGAGCGTATTATTTTGACGAGCTTGCGCGATCAAATTACGCATCATTTTGGTAAACGCTACCGGTGCGAATTAGCCGAAAGTGCTGATGAAGCTTTAGAGGTGATTGAAGAATTAAATAAGGAAGATGTTTCAATTTTAATTATTGTGTCGGATTGGCTGATGCCTAATATGAAAGGAGACGAATTTTTGATTCGCGTACATCAGCAATTTCCTCATATTGTTAAAGTTTTACTTACGGGATATGCCAATGAAGAAGCAATTATTCGAACTCGCGAACAAGCGAATCTTTATAGCTATATTCCGAAGCCTTGGGATGAGGAAACTTTGCTGAAAATTCTGGAAACTGGCTTAGAAGACCCCACAAAAAGTCATGAGTAAACCAGCTATTGTTTGTGTTGATGATGAAAAAGTTGTTTTGGTTAGCTTGCGAGATCAGTTAATTCAAAGTTTTCAAAATAAATATACGATAGAAATTGCCGAAAGTGGAGAAGAAGCACTAGAGATTTTTGCAGAACTTCATCTCGAACAAATTATCATTCCCGTGATTATTTCCGACCAAATTATGCCGAATATGCACGGAGATGAGTTATTAATCAAACTGCATAAGATTTACCCAAAAACGTTCAAAATTTTGTTAACTGGACAAGCTAGTGCAGAAGCGGTTGGTAATGCGGTCAATCAAGCTAATTTATATCGGTATATTACGAAGCCTTGGGATCAAGCAGATTTGAATTTAACTGTAAGCGAAGCTATTCGTAGCTACTTTCGAGATCGGCGTTTAGAAGAACAAAATATTACATTACAACAACTTAATACTTCTCTAGAGCAAAAAGTATTTGAACGGACTGCGGAACTCAAACAAGCGAAGGAAGCGGCAGAAATTGCAAATAAGGCGAAAAGCAGTTTTTTGGCGAATATGAGTCACGAATTGCGGACTCCTTTGAATGGTATCTTAGGATATGCTCAAATTTTGCAGCGAGATGTTAGTAGCACTCCTAAACAAAAAGATGGTTTGAGTATTATTTATCAATGCGGTACGCATTTGCTGAACTTGATTAATGATATTTTAGATTTGTCAAAAATTGAGGCTCAAAAGCTGGAATTAAATAATAGCGATTTTGCTTTTTCACCATTTTTACAAGAGGTTATTGAAATTTGTCGGATCAAAGCCGAACAAAAAGCAATTGATTTTATTTATCATGGGGTTGAGCCATTACCCAAAGCAATTAATGGGGATGTTAAGCGTTTGCGACAAGCGTTACTGAATTTGATTGGCAATGCGATTAAATTTACGGAAAGTGGTAGTGTGGTGTTTAGCGTGTGTCAAATTCAAAATGCTACAGCAACTTCGTCCCCAGTATTGCGCTTCCAAGTGCAAGATACGGGAATTGGGATGACCGAACAGCATTTAGAGCGTATCTTTTTACCGTTTGAACAAGTAGGAGATGCGTCTCGTCATATCGAAGGGACGGGTTTGGGCTTGGCTATTACCCAAAAAATTGTGGGAATGATGGGGGGAAAAGTAGAAGTTTTCAGCACTTTGGGAGAGGGGAGTTGCTTTTGGTTTGATGTGGCTGTTCCAGAAGTCACAAGTTTTAGTAGTTTTAGTAGCGAACCAAAACTGCCTTTGGCGATCGCGTATGAAGGACGAGCCTTTAAAATTTTGGTAGTAGACGATCGCGCGGATAATCGCTCGGTTTTAATAAATCTTTTGCAACCGTTGGGGTTTGAGTTAATTGAAGCTGAAGACGGTAATCGAGGATTAGCAATGGCTGAAGCGATGTCTCCTGACTTAATTGTGACTGATTTGGTTATGCCAGGGATGGATGGCTTGGAAATGACCCGGAAACTGCGTCAAAATCCACGTTTTAAGACGTTACCTATTATTGCTTCTTCCGCCAGTGTTTTTCGTCTGGATCGTCAAAAAAGTAAAAATGCGGGTTGCGATCGCTTTCTTCCTAAACCCATTCAACTACCAGAATTACTCGATATTCTACAAGATTATCTACAATTAAACTGGATTTATGAAACCCCGACCAGCGATCCAGAAGATAGTCTAAATCAGGAAGGTTTGATTGTACCGTCAGTCTCGGAATTGTTGCCTTTGTATGAAGCCGCTCAAATTGGTCATATTGAGCGTATTAAACAAGAAGCATTACACTTAAAACAATTAGATTCGCGCTATCAAAGTTTCGCCCTCAAAGTATTGACCCTTGCTGATGAGTTTGAAGATGAGGAAATTGTTTGCTTGCTGGAAACCCACATTCATTCGCAGTCTTAACTTATTCTATTTAAGTTGCCAATCCATCGCTATCAGGGGATGCAATTTAGGGGCATAATAATCGCTAACTTCTTATGAACAACAGTGATAAAGGTCTAGTATTAATTATAGATGATAACGCGGCAAATTTGAAAGTTATTTCAGAATTTTTAATTGAAGCGGGCCATGAAGTATTAATTGCTAAAAACGGCAAAAGCGGTTTAAAAAAAGTTAAAAAAGCTTCTCCAGATTTGATTTTACTGGATGTCAGAATGCCAGAAATGGATGGCTTTGAAGTTTGTCGTCGCTTGAAAGCTTGGCCGGATAAGAAAGATATTCCTGTAATATTTTTGACGGCTGTTTCTAATACCAATCCGACGGATAAAGTGAAAGGTTTATCCTTGGGGGCGGTAGATTTTATTGGCAAACCGATTTTAGGCAAAGAAGTAATTGCGCGAGTCAATATTCATCTGCGCTTGCGGAAACTAACTCAAAAATTAAAAGATCAAAATAAACTTTTACAGCAAGAAATCAAAGAACGTCAACGTTCAGAAGAAGCGTTGCGGCAATCGCGACAACGGCTGACTTTTTTAATTCAACGCACGCCTTTAGCAGTGATTGAGTGGGATCGTAATTTTGATATTGTGACTTGGAATTCTGCCGCCGAACGGATTTTCGGTTATGCTCAAACTGAAGCGCTGGGAATGCGAGGATTTAAATTTTTGATGCCTGAATCGGCTCGCGATCGCTTCAACCAAGTGCTGGCAAATCTCTTGCTCGATCCCGCTCCCAATCGCAGTACCAACGAGATTGTGACCAAAGAAGGCAAAACCATCACTTGCGAATGGCACATGGCTGCTTTGATGGACGAGTTGGGCAATACAGTTGGGGCTGCTGCTGTGGTGATGGATATTAGCGATCGCGTTGCGGCAGAAGTGTCTTTACAAAAAGCTTATCAAGAACTGCAACAAGAAATCAGCGATCGCCAACGCGCCGAAACGACGTTGCAAAAACTCAACAAAGAACTGCAACGCCTGGCTACTCTCGATAGCTTAACTCAAGTCGCTAATCGCCATCGCTTCGACCGCTATCTCGACCAAGAATGGCGACGACTGCAACGAGAACAAGCGCCCCTTGCCTTGCTTTTTTGTGATGTTGACCGTTTCAAGCCCTACAACGATACTTACGGCCATCTAGCCGGAGACGAAAGTCTGATTCGCGTTGCTCAAGCCATGACCCGTACTTGTCAACGAGTTGCCGATTTGGTTGCTCGTTACGGAGGTGAAGAATTCGCGATTATTTTGCCTAATACTGATTACAAGGGAGCGAAACAAGTGGCAGAACAAATCCAACAAGCAGTCAAACGCCTCAAAATTCCTCATCGGGCTTCAGGGGTTAGCGATTATCTCACAATTAGTATTGGCATTGCTTGTGTTATTCCAACAGGAGAGGCTTTTCCCCAAGATTTGATTGCTCAAGCGGATGCTGCTCTTTATAAAGCCAAAACCCAAGGACGCGATCGCGCGGTTTGCGCCCAGGAAGGGCAGTAGGGGAGAGG
>JAWQFT010000138.1:0-14019 GCA_035968055.1 Jaaginema sp. PMC 1080.18
TTAGGTAAGGATTTCCAAATTGTGTATAAGCAGTAGCCCACGGGAGAAGGGCTTAGTTTTAGGAGGGTAATGAAGCGTCTTACGTTTTACTATAACACTATAAAAATAAACTATTTCTAAGTCCTCGAAGACGGAGTTTGTTGTGTTAGCCCTGGATTTTAATCCGTGGGCGGTTTAACGAGATCAACGATGGATTTACAACACCGTTTTATCGTAATTGACGCAACTTTTCCCCATCATTACTAGACAAAATTTCCAGATGTTGAGTGATTTTTTCAATTGGCCAATTCCACCATTTTAAACTCAGTAAAATTTCGATAACGTCTGGCTGAAAACGCTGGCTAATTGGTTTCGCGGGATTGCCTCCTACAATCGTATAAGGGGCGATATCCTTCGTTACAACCGCTTTTGCACCCACTACAGCCCCATCACCAATCTGTACTCCTGGCAGAATTGTGGCGTTGTAACCCAACCAAACATCATTACCAATAATTGTGTCGCCTTTTGTATTAATTTCTGTCGGGGTTACTTTTTGCCAAGCTTCCCCAAAGATATAAAATGGGTAACTGGTGAAATGATGAATGTCGTGGTTGCCCCCATTCATAATAAACTGAACATCCGAGGCGATCGCGCAAAATTTCCCGATGATTAATTTATCCCCGATAAAATCGAAATGGTACAAAACATTGCGCTCAAAGTTTTCGGGATTCTCGAAATCATCGTAATAAGTGTAATCGCCAACAATGATGTTAGGATTTTGGATGATATTCTTGAGAAATACCAAGCGATTATAATGGGCTAAGGGGTAAACGCGATCGCGATCGGGAATTTGATTACTCATGGGCTTTCAACCATAAATCTACTATCTCGCAAAACCCTTTTCCTTCTGAAAATTGAGTCACATAAGCCGGGCAATAAGTCAATATTTTTTCATAATCCAACACATTTGCGACTCCGACTGAAACGGGAAAAATATCTGGATTAAACAGCGATTCATCATTTGGGCTATCCCCGATGGTTAACACTTCTTCTGCTTTCAACTCTGGATAATATTGCGCTAAAACTTGTTGCAATCCCGTCGCTTTTTCTTGTGCTGGGGGCTTGATATGACACTGTACTGTACTGTAGGTAAATCCCCAACCTTCCCCATCGCACAAATCCTGTAAATACTGTAAATCTTTGCGACTCAATCCCGTTACATCAAACGTCCAATCTGTCAGCCGAAATTGATTATCCACAGCAGGAATAAGCTGAAAAAACTCTTGTTGTAAGCGAATAAAAACTGCTTCTAAATTATGACGGTGTTCTGTCCAATTAGGTAAATTAACTAAAGGTTGGGGCGTTTCTGTATCGGGGGGAAAAAACAAACCACCATTTTCCGCGATCGCGCCCTCAATTGGGAGATAATGTTGAATACCACTTACCCACCCTGCCGAACGCCCGGTAATAATTAAAACGGGTAGTTTTGCTTGGGCTAACTTTTCTAATGCCTGGAATAGTTCAGTGGTAAATTTACCTTCCTGGGTTAATGTTCCATCCATATCTGTCGCAATCAAGCGAATATTTTGTAGATGTTCGGGCTTGAGTTTTTCCGGCATTGAGATTTTTTTGTGTGAGGAATAATAGAGCTATAATTGGGATTAAGATATTAACAATTAACTCAAAAGTAGAGATGGTGGGCGATGCCCACCCTACATCTATTTCCTAGTTCGCGAAGGCGGACTTTGCCGCATTAGCCCCGGATTTTAATCCGTGGGCGGTTTCTAATCCTTTTAAACACGCCCTAATTCCTCAGAAGCGACATCAACAGGAGGTAAAATGTCTAACTTCACACCTCCCGTATAATAACGCCCCATACCCGCATTTAAGGTATAGCTAAAACTCAGAAGTCGCAACCACAAACTCGGATAACGAGGTTCTAACCAAGGTTGTAAACGAGGGAGAAAAGCGGGAAACCAAGCAAACAGAAAACTCACCAAAGAAGACAAGCCAAAATGAAAATAACTCCCCAACCAGCGCAGTAAATCTTTTGTTCCAGCTTGTTCCCAAATCCAAGGAATTAGACGCGGATTCATCACAGCAGCTTTGAGGGCAAGAGTATTAAATGTTAGCCAGCTAAAACGGTCTTTAATAAACGTATCAGCGACTTCTAGGGGTTCATTTGCCAGCAAACCAAAAAAGGTATTCAACATGGCGTTAATGCGTTCTGGGGGCAAGGTAGCGCCCGTGGGAACCATCATGCCTTTAGAAAATAGCCAAGTGACTGCGATATTGCTTTGATAAGCGCGAATTTGGTTGAGGTGGTGAACTCTTAGTAAGTCGTTTTTGAGGGCAAAATCGAGTAAAGAGGTGAGTCGAGGGAGATTGCGTACCAAAGAACCAAATCCGGTAAAAACGAGAGGAGACTGCAAAGAAGCCGCATCCCCAATGGCGAGTAAGCGATCGAATGCGACAACGCGATCGCCCTCTCCTACGCTAAAATGACCGGGGATATACCCAAAAGTCGGCTTCTTCCACTCCAAATCTGCCATCTCGCAACGACGATACTCCGGCAGAATTGTAAAGAAATCTTCATACATTTCTAATAAAGAACCGGGATTGTCGGGATGGATTTGGTGGTAGTGAAATAAATAAACCGTGAAGTAGTCCTCCTCCACGGGAAACAACTCCCAAATCAACTGTCTCCCCCGCGAAATATCCCCGTGAGAATTGAGGACATCCCCGTAATCAGAATCCCAGACTTCCGGTTTGAAACCGCGTACAACGCCCCCTACAGTCGGACATACGCTGTCAAATGCCCGTCCCCCGTTGAGTTGCCAAGCAATAGGAGAAGCTGTCCCCATCGCGTCCATGAGTAAGCGTCCTGTTGCAGTCTGAGTTTCCCCTGTTGCTAAAGATTTGAGCGTTACAGTTACAGCATTTTCGCTAATATCTGTCCGTTCAAACTCAGTTTCGTCCCAAATCTCACCGCCAGCATTCTGTAGCTTTTCGCCGCACAGCCGCAGCAATTTTTCCGAGTCAATGGCAATATTCAGAACCGTGGGAGTATGTAAAACTTTTGATTTTAAATGGGGGGGATTATTACCGTCAAAAAACTTATTAAAACCGTCTTTGTATTCCCGCGCAATCAAGCCTTCAAAGTCTGCTGAGGTAAACAAGCCCAAATTAATCAAACTCTGAAATTCGTCGCGGGAAATGTTCCACTCGCGATTCATCCGACCAAAAGGTAAACGCTCAATCAAGAGGACGCGATAGCCTAATTGTGCCATGACCGCCGCGTGAATTACGCCCAAAGCGCCGCCAATATAAATTAAGTCGTAATCTGGGGCAATATTATCTGTATTCGATGTTTCAAAAATAACTTGTTGCGGTTGCTTGGGATTACGCACCGAATCCCGCCAGCGTTTTTCCCACCAGTAGCAGCGTGTGAGGTCGTACTCGCCGTTGGGCATCTTTTTGAAGAAATGCACCGTTTTGGGGTAATCGGGCGCGAGTGCCTCAAAAATGGACTGCTGAGAGAGGTCAATTTCTGGAGGTTTGGGATAAGTTTGCGGAAACTGCTGTCTGAGGTTCGTGGTTAATTGCTGAAGTATTTGTTTTTCGGAGGTGAAAGGTTTGTCTCCCCAGCGAAAAACTTTCAAATAAGTGCTACGCTGAACCGACCAGACGAAGATGGACAACTCGGAATTGACTGTATCAGCTTGCAAGCGAATCCCGTCTGGGGTGGCGATTTTACGACCTGTGGGGGGTGTCCAAGTGTGCTGTAACCAAGTGCAGACAGAGGGTGTATCTGGGGTAGGTACTTCGAGGTAAAGACATTCTTTCATAATTGGCAATAATTTAGGCGCAGCGAGGGAGTAACAACCTCCCAAAGTACGCTAAACTGCAAGATACTAAAAATTAAAATTGTTTACTTAACTTTACAATTCTCTAATTATTATTGGGTACGGCAGATAACCGCTAAAACGACTTTACCGCCGTAAGTGAGCTTATGAACTATTCCATCCCCACCAATCCTGAAGAATTGATGGCATTGCGACAAAAGCCCGTGAATGAGGAGTTAGTCGCTGCGGCGATCGCGGGGGTAATCCAGATAGCGCGATCGCAAAACCAATCCCTCGATCAACTCCGAGCCGAAGTCTTAGCCGATCATAACCTGTTAGATGACGCACAACGGCAATGGTTAAGCGATCTTGTTACAGAAACTTGGGCTGTTTTGTGTTAAACGAGTTAGTCGGTGTTATGTCTAGATTGGATGGTTTTTGGGCAGTCGGCAATCGGCTCCTCGGCAATCGGGGTAAGGAATTAGGCAGTAGGTATTGGGCAATCGGCAGTCGGGGGAAGGTGGGTTTCCATAACAAGTGTTATGCCCTCCATAACAACTGTTATGTTGTCGAAGAATCCCAATAACCAACAACTAACAACCAACAACCAACAACAAAAAACTAATTAGCTTTCTCAATTTGCCAGAAAGGAATACTTTGCGCCGGATTGAGAGTGACTCCCTCTAAGTTACTTTGCACGAACAAATATTCCTTGTTTTGCCACAACGGGACATAAGGCACATCTTCAGCAAGAATCTCCTGAATTTCGGCGAAAATCTCCTCTCGCGCGGCTGCGTCGGTTTCTTGGCGTTGAGCAGCGATCAATTTGTTCATGCGATCGCTATAGTAGAAAGACCCTTGATTCTGGGCGCTTCCCTCGGTACAACCTTCAGCCTCTGAACCTTTGTTACAAGCCAGAAACGGCTGAATATAGTTATCTGCATCCAGAAAATCGGGATACCAATTTGATAACGTTGCGGGGTAAATACCATCTGCGACATTTTTAAAGAAAGTCGCGCCTTCTACCGCTTTCGGTTCAAACTGAATGATACCGCCTAACTCCTGGTCAGCATAAGCCTTCAGGGTGGAAGCGGCTAAACTGCGAGGCGTTGAACTCGAAGGATACCAAACCTCAACAGTAACCGGATTATCTGCCGAAAAGCCCGCTTTGGAGAGTAATTCTTTCGCTTCTTCCGGGTTTGCGTCGCCGTAAGCCTCCTCAAAGGTCGGTTCGGACACTTCAAACGCCGTCGGGATTAAGCTGTAGAGAGGATCGGCTTGTCCTTGGAAAACGCGATCGCGAATCAACCCTCGATTCATGATAGACGCGATCGCCTGACGTACTTCAAGCTGGTCTAAAGGCGGTTGTTGGCGATTGAGTACCAAAAAGTTAACCGCCGTTCCTGGGGCTTCAATCGCTTGCCATTCGTCGCTTTCTGCCCCTTCGAGTAAATTAGAAATCTGATCGGGATCGAGAGATTGATAAGCAATATCGACAGCCCCGGTACGAAAAGCATTAAATAGATTTGCCGAGTTATCGCCATAAATCTGCATATCCACGCCATTATTCGCGGGTTTGTCGCCCCAATAATCCGCAAACGGCTCAAAACGCAAAGCATCGCTACTAAACTCTGCTAATTGATAAGGCCCCGTCCCCACAAAAATATTAGGATTAAACTCTCCCCCACCAATGCTATACGCTTCGGGAGACACCGCAGCCGTCCCTGTAAACGCCAGCAACGCCGGAAAAGCCGCAAAAGCCTGTTTGAGTTGAATGGTTAACTCCAAGTCCCCTGTAGCCTTTACAGAGTCCACCACATCGCTCAACAGAAAAGAAGGCTTCCCGCCATTTTCCATGAAACGTTGAAGGGAAAAAGCCATCGCTTCGGCATCAAAAGCCGTACCATCGTGAAACACCACCCCTTCGCGCAGAGGAATCGTGTAAGTCAGTCCATCCTCGCTCACTGTCGGCATTTCTGTCGCCAACAAAGGCGTTAATTCCGTCGTCCCTGGTTCGTAAGTATAGAGGGTGTCACCGAGGTTGTAAATCGCATTCAAACCCGCGATTTCGTAGCTATCAGCAGGATCGAGAGTGCGAGGTCGAATCGTCATACCGACCGTAACGCGATCGCCCGACTCAGAAGCCACAGAATCTACTGTAGTTGAAGATTGATTGTTATTACAACCCACAACTAAGAAAAAGCAAAGACTAAATAAACCGCAGAATTTCGCGAAAGCACGAATTGGTTGAGAGAAAGGGAGAAACCCGTTTTGCATCGTAATATCAGGCTGTCAAGATTGTTACTTGTAAGCCTTACGATTGTAAACGATTCAGTGGTAGTTGGGCAGTGGGTATTGGGCAGTAGGCAGTTGGGGGAAATCAGCGAAAAATCCAGTCAAGTCCAGCGTTTGCGACGACTGCAAGCTGCACTCCAGCCCATTAGGTATTACACCGCAACCGGTTCGGGAGAAGGCGCGATCGCTCTTTGTGTCGGAACAGTCGCATTTTGCGCGATCGCCACGCTAGACTGAACCTGAGCGCGTTTTACCGATACAGGACGATAAAACATACTACTCATCACGCTCATCCACACCAAAAACAGAAAAATCGGAAATAACAAAGCATCAATCGCTTCAATCATGGTAGCCAATCACCTGCAAATAACGACACAATTCAGACATAGTGGTTATTCTAGCGAAATATAACCGGAGCGATCTCAAGCAAACAAATCTAACGGTAAATGACCATAAGTACCGCAAACTCGTTCATCTTCTCCCTGAAACGACACCAAAACGCCCCGATACTGCCCCTCATAGCCATCCGTGATATAAAACTGCTTTTGTCCGTTGTACTTAATGTAAATCGGAGACGGACAAGCCGCTAAATCCACCTGATCCCGGTCGAAATCATAACCCAACGCCGTCAAATATTGCCCCAACGCCGTAAATCCTTCCTCCGCATTTGTCGCACAAACTCCCACATTTTCCCAATCGGCTAGATTGGAAAATAAGCGCAAAGCCGTCTGGAGTTGTTCTTTTTCCGTCTCTGATTCGATTTGTTTGGTTTTGAAACCGCTAAACGCCATCAAAGACTTTCTCGCGTCTGTAATCTCTTGTTGTTGATTGTTGTCTGAGGGGAAAGTCTGTTTCATAGGATACTGGTTTTTGGTTATTAGTTATTGGTTATTGGTCTCGGACAAAATTCGCCTTGTTTAAGTTGATATATTAATGAGTAGATATTGAGTCAGCTTGGCATCGGGAATAACTGCATCTGAAGGGATTTTCACAGTAGCCTTATCATAAAACTCAATCTATTTAACTCCGGCAAAGCCTCATAACCCCTCCCAACACCGTTAATCGCTTCGCACAACCGAAACTGCAAGCGACTGTGTTTTGCACCTGGCATAAACTTTTGTTGTGCCTTTCCTGCTACAAATTCCCAAGCGGGAGACTCCTCAATGTACGGTAGTTTGAGAAATTGCTCCAAAGTGAGCGTCTCAGCAGTAGTTTCCGTCATTTTTGCCTCTGGCTAACCCTACACAACTGCAAAATACTCAAAAAATTCTCTCCCCACTCCCGACGACCCAACACAAGCTAGGATAAACAAAGTCAAAATATTCTACCGTCCTTAGTTTGAGCGTAGAACCCGAATCCAAAAACAGGTATTTTCTCACGAAATCATTATGAACTTGGTTGCTCTCCAGAACACCCTGGATAATACCTCCTTCGCCATTCTTGCCCTCACCATGTTGGTTTATTGGGTGCGAGTCGTCTTCCCGAAATTGCCCTACTTACAGACAATCGGGACAATGGGAATGGCGATCGCGAACCTCTGTATCGCTACCCTATTAGGAGCAAGATGGCTTGAAGCTGGCTACTTCCCCATTAGCAATCTTTACGAATCTTTATTTTTCTTAACCTGGGGCATCACCGCCATGCACCTCGTCGCCGAAACCATGAGTCGCTCTCGTCTCGTCGGCGCTGTAACCGCCCCTGTAGCGATGGGAATCGTCGCCTTTGCCGCTTTGACCCTCCCGGCAGATATGCAAGCCTCAGCGCCCCTTGTACCCGCCTTAAAATCCAACTGGCTCATGATGCACGTTAGCGTCATGATGATTAGTTATGCCACCTTGATGGTCGGAGCATTACTCGCGATCGCCTTTCTCATCGTTACCCGCGGCCAAAACATCGTACTACGAGGCAGTTCCATTGGTACAGGGGGCTATCGCCTCAAAACCGCAACCCCCGAATCCATAACCACTCCCGCCAACTTTGCCAGCGAAACCCCCGCAGGAAACACAGCCGTACTCAACCGCACCACACCCCAAGTCAACGTTACCCCTACCCTTTCCCCCCAACGCTTGACCCTAGCCGAAACCCTCGATAACATTAGCTATCGTATCATTGGCTTAGGCTTTCCCTTACTAACCATTGGCATTATCGCCGGGGCAGTATGGGCCAATGAAGCATGGGGGTCATACTGGAGTTGGGACCCGAAAGAAACCTGGGCATTTATCACCTGGCTTGTCTTCGCGGCTTATCTCCACGCCCGCATTACCCGTAACTGGCAAGGACGAAAACCCGCCCTTTTAGCGGCAACTGGGTTTATCGTCGTCTGGATTTGTTATCTTGGGGTGAATCTACTGGGTAAAGGTTTGCATTCCTACGGCTGGTTTTTCTAGATTGCTAATTGTTAAGAAGACAACTAGACAATTGAGCCAAGAAAGCGCAAACTAACCCTTGATATTCCATAAAAAAGTGAATGGGGTGAAACAACCGTGGATAAACAGTTCGAGCCACTTTCTGAAGGGGAAGTTTTATCGGTCAATGACGCAGCTAAATTCTTAATCGGCCATGGTACGTTTAGGGTTGGCGAACTTGCAGAAGCCCTAAGAAAGCAACTCCTCGAAAAAAGCATTGGCGGTCTCACAGATACGACGCAAGATTGGTTTACCGAAGCTGGCATTCCCTGTGAAGCTCTGCGTTTTGGGGCAAATGGTTGGGAGAAAGGTAAAGTTAGGATTCATATTGAATTTTGTCCTAGTAGCGGTGCTGTAACCGAAACACCAGTAGCATCGCCAACCCCTCAAACCATTACAGAAGAGACACCTGTCCAATCCGTTGTTAGCGAACCTTTGGAAGCTGTTGCGACTGCACCACCAGAAGTGGCAATGGTATTGGAAGAAGACTCTGCTGATGACTTATTTGGCGGTGATGAAGACTCTGCTGAAGACCTTTTTGGCGGTGAGGAGGAATCAGTGGTAGAAGACTCTACTGAAGACCTGTTCGGTGGAGATGAGGAATCTGCTGACGACCTTTTTGGCAGTGACGAGGAATCAGTGGTAGAAGACTCTGCTGAAGACCTGTTCGGTGGAGATGAAGAATCTGCTGACGACCTTTTTGGCGGTGATGAAGACTCTACTGAAGACCTTTTTGGTGGAGACGAAAACTCGATGGTAGAAGACTCTGCTGAAGACCTATTCGGTGGAGACGAGGAATCTGCTGACGACCTTTTTGGCGGTAGCGCAGAATCTCCTGAAGCTAAAGCCGATAGCGGAGTTTCAGACCCTTGGGGAGATACAGAAGACTCAGCAGATGACCTTTTTGGGGGTGACGACGCAGACGACCTCTTTGGCGATGCCGACCTCGATTTAGGCGACTCGTCTGATAATAACAGCGACAATGACGATGTTTTTGATGATGTGTGGCAAGATATCAGCTAATTTAACTGCTGGTAAGTAACGTCCAGTAGCGATCGTACACTGCACCCACATCATCCCCCACAGGGGCGATTTCCTCACACCTGCCGATCGCGGGATCGGGAGGAAATAAGCTGGTATTTTGTTGTAAGGTTGCGGGAAGTTGCCCAAAAGCGACCTCATTGGGCGTGGCAAAGCTCAAACGCTGACAAATTTGTGCCGCGACATCCGGTTGCAGCATAAAGTTGATCCAAGCATAAGCCGCATCGGGATTGGGGGCGGTGCGGGGAATCACTAGGGTATCTGTCGCAATGCAAGAACCGCTTAGGGGCAAAACATAGTGTAAATCGCTATTTTCCCGCATTACCTCGTTGGCATCGGCAGAATAGCACATGGCCAGCCAGAGATCGCCCGTTAAGATTTGATTGCGCCAAGCATCGGAGGTAAAGGACGCGATCGCGCTCTTGATTTGTTGCAGTTTCTCGTAAGCTTGGCGAATCCGCTCTGGGTCAGTCGTATTATAAGAATTCCCCAAAGACTTCAAAATTGCCCCAAACACTTCCCGTACATCATTGAGTAAAGTAAAGCGTTTGGCAATCTGATCGCGGTTTTCCCATAAATAATCCCAATCTTGAGGAGATTCGCCTAACTTTCGCGGATTATAAATCAAGCCTGTTGTTCCCCAACTCACCGGGATACTGTAGCGATTATCCGGGTCGTATTGGGGATTGTGAAAACGCTCAAATAAGCGGTCTAAACCGAAGATACGCGATCGCTCCAACGGCAGCAACATCCCCAGGGCCTTCATTTTCTGCACCATATAATCCGACGGGTACAAAATGCTGTAACCACCGCCCCCACTGGCTTGAATCCGAGCCAACATCGCCTCATTCGAGTCAAACACATCCGCGATCGCCCGATAGCCCGTTTCCGCCTCAAAGCGAGCCAACAAATCGTCATCGGTATAGCCCGCCCAAGTATAAATATACAAAGTATTCGGGTCACCCGTCGTCACGGGCGCATCGCTAACGCTGGCTAACGTCCAACCACAACTAGACAAGCCCAGACTCGACAGGGTAGCCCCCGCAGTTTGCAAAAATTGACGACGACGCATATTTGTTGTTGGTTGTTGGTTGTTGGTTGTTGGTTGCTGGTTGTCCGTCACAATCTGATGACTGATGACTGTTGACTGTTAACTGAAAAGCCCACTGCCCAAGACCTACTGCCTAATTCCCCCCGACTGCCGACTGCCCAAAACTACTGCCCAATTCCCTCCCCATCAAACTGGCAAAGCCAAACAATCCTCCGGCGACCAGTAGAGATAAATTTGAGTATTGGGTTGAGGAATGCTACTCGGTTTCGGCTGCATCACCGTGACCATCTCGCCCCCAGCTAAAGCCACCACATACTGCACATGAGTTCCCAAGTACATAACGTGCTGTAAGCGCCCCTCAAAGCAATTGTAGGGACGTTCCCAAGGCTCTAGACTCATTTCGATATTTTCCGGTCGGACGCTCACAGCGACCTTCTGAGTATCAGGAGGAGAAGCCGCCACAGCAAGAGAAAGACCGCGATCGCCCTTCACCCATAAAACCCCAGCCTCAGATTTTGTCACCTCCCCCCCAAACAAATTCGTATCCCCGATAAAATCCGCCACAAACGCCGTCTGGGGGCGCTCGTAAATCTCTTGGGGCGTTCCCACCTGCTCGATCGACCCGGATCGCAACACGGCAATGCGATTGGATAACGAGAGGGCTTCCTCTTGGTCGTGAGTCACCATCACAAACGTCAAACCCAACTCCTGATGCAAGCGCGACAACTCCACCTGCATCTCCTTCCGCAGCTTCAAATCCAGCGCCCCTAGAGGCTCATCCAGGAGCAATACCGCCGGACGATTAATCAACGCCCTTGCCAACGCCACCCGTTGACGCTGACCCCCAGAAAGCTGATGGGGATAGCGATTGGCCATGGCTGACAATTGGACGCTCGCGATCGCCTCTTGTACCCGTTCTGCAATTTCCGCTTTCGGTAAACGCTGAATCCTCAACCCAAAAGCAATATTATCCGCCACCGTCAGATGACTAAACAGCGCGTAACTTTGAAATACCGTATTGACCGGACGGCGATAAGGCGGCACATCATTCACCAATTGCTGATGAATCCGTACCTCCCCAGAAGTCGGTCGTTCAAACCCCGCGATCGTCCGTAAAATCGTCGTTTTACCGCATCCCGACGGTCCGAGAATACTAAAAAACTCCCCTCTGCGAATGGCTAAATCGACTCCCTTCACCGCCGATTCGCCATCAAACACTTTGACCAATTGACGCAATTCAACATCCCAAAGAGAATCAGTCGTTGCGCTAGAGCGAGAATCAGAGAGAACAGTTTGAGCCATAGCCTTTTGGTCGCGATCGCCACCATCAAATATCCTGGTTTATCTGTTATTTTAGTGGACAGTGTAAAACTACCTCGCCAACACCACTAAATTATTAAGTACAGCCAACCCAGGTTTACGTTTTTAGCCAAAAATAGTATTTTGACCAAAATCCTATTATTAAAACTTAGACCGTACCCCAACCGTCAATGCCACTTTCCCTAAGACCGTGGTAACATCCATCCCTAAAGACCAATTTATAAAGTTTTATAAAACTGTTAACCGATGACGCGAGTTGCCCCTCTTAGCAAAGTCAAACCAATCGCCAAAACCAACCGCAAACAAACCCAGCGCAGTGTCGGGGGTTGGTATCGTGCCGCAACCATTATGGTAATTCTCTCCGTGTTTCTCTTGGGAGGAGTTGGCGCGCGTTTAGCTTATCTCCAAGTATCCCAAGGGGAAAAAAATCGCCAACTGGCTGACGAAAACCGCATTCGTCTCATTCCCAAACAGCCCGTAAGAGGGACAATTTTTGACCGCAAAGGTAAAGTTCTCGCCAGCAGTCGCTTGTCGCACTCCGTCTTTATCTGGCCCTTAGCTCAAACCAAAGAAAACTGGCCTGCTACAGTCAAGCGTTTATCACAAATCTTAGATATTCCCGAAGACAACATCCGCATTCCCGTCGAAGAAGCAGGTTATAACGCCGCCACCTTGGTACGGGTGGCTCGCAATCTTACCCCTGCCCAAATTACCGCCATTGAGGAGTACAGCAATCAACTCGACGGCGTAGAAGTAGATATCGAACACCTGCGAGATTACCCGAACAAAAAGCTGGCGGCTCACATCCTGGGTTATACCGGGGAGCTAAACGCTGAAGAATTGAGCGAACGCCGTACCCAAGGTTATCGTTTGGGAGATATTGTCGGTCAGATGGGGGTTGAAGAAGCCTTTGAACCCAGCTTAAGAGGAGAATGGGGCGGCAAACAAGTCGAAGTCAACGGAAAAGGGCAAGTTTTGCGGATTTTGGGGCAGAAAGAAGCCAAAGCTGGCAAAGATGTTACTTTAACCCTAGATGCCGAGTTACAAAAAGTGGCAGAAGCAACCTTGGGTCGGCGTAAAGGCGCAATTGTCGCTATCGATCCCCGCGATGGCGCAGTTTTGGCGATGGCCAGCTATCCAACCTTCGACCCGAATATCTTTTCTAGTCGTATCACCCCCCAAATGTGGAAGGAGTTACAAGGAGAAGGCAATCCTTTTGTCAATCGGGCGTTACGGGGTTTCCCACCTGCCTCTACCTTCAAAGTCGTGACGGCAACGGCGGGAATGGAAACTGGGGAGTTTCCGCCCAATACGGTGTTGAGTACCTTTGCTTACCTCACCGTCGGGGGGACTCGCTTTGGGGAATGGAATCGCGCGGGTTTCGGGCCGATGGGCTATGTCCGGGCTTTGGCGATGAGCAGTAATACTTTCTTCGGGCAAATTGGTCGGGGTGTGGGCGGTCCGAAATTGATTGATTGGTCGCGGCGTTATGGGTTTGGCTCGAAAAGCGGCATCGAACTTAGTTCTGAAGTAGCGGGCTTGATTGCCGATGATGCTTGGAAGCGGGAAAATTACAATTGGGAATGGACTGCCGGGGATACGATTAATATGTCTATTGGTCAGGGCTTTACCCAAGCAACTCCTCTGCAAGTGGCGGTGATGTTTGCTGTTCCAGCGAATGGGGGTTATCGCGTTAAACCGCATTTACTTCGCGATGAGACGAAGGATATTACGGCTTATCAAAAATCATTGGAGCTTGAGGATTCTACTGTTGAAACCTTGAGACAGGGGTTACGGGCTGTGGTTACTTCGGGGACGGGTAAGGCTTTAGCAGGATTGCCGGCTGCGGGGAAAAGCGGAACGGCGGAAGCTCCTCCAGGAAGACCTCATGCTTGGTTTGGGGGTTATGCGCCTTACGATAATCCAGAAATTGTGGTGGTGGCGTTTGCCGAGCATTCTGGTGGGGGTGGTGGTTCTGTAGCGGGGCCGATGGTGGCTAAGGTGATGCAGGCGTATTTTAAACAGAAGTAGTTGTTGGTTGTTGGTTGTTGGTTGTTGGTTGTTGGTTGTTGGTTGTTGGTTG
>JAWQFT010000139.1:0-14000 GCA_035968055.1 Jaaginema sp. PMC 1080.18
TACACCCCTGCTTTTTGAGATTTTGTTCAATCACTTTTTCAGCAAGCCCTAACTATTGGCGGCGGTTTTTTCCTGGGAAATTTGATAATGGCGCAATTTTCCGGTCGTCGTTTAGAGTTAGTTTCAGGACTATTATTAATGGCTTTAGGAATTTACGAATGGTTGGTTTAGCATTTCATCGCCTTGTTTCTGGGTACACTCACTTATTTTTTGAGTCTGCGACGGCAGACTTTGTTATATTAGCCCCAGATTTTAATCTGCGGGCGGGTTATTGAGGTGAAGGCAAAATTAAGCGATCCAGATAGCGCGATCGCCCGCTACAATCAATAAACATGACATCGCCTCAAAATCGCCACAACCTTAACATCACCGCGACACACAAAAGACACATCGGCTTCCTATCCTAAGAATTGTCAGCCCAAACCAAAGCGAATCAAATCTCTTGCTCCGAAGAATTGATTTAGGTTTCGTTCCTCACACACACCCTGGGCTGGCTTTCTTCTCTTTGATAGCAAGTCAATTTTATACATAATCGCGGTTCAAAAACGATGAAACTTCAGCCGTTCGAGCCAAAACCAAACAAAACTATTGAAAAATCTAACCCTCGTACTGCTCAATCAACCAAGATGAAAAAAGCACTGCAATCCCTGTCCTTAATCGCTCTAGGTTCGGGTTTAACCGTCGGAAGTGGCTATCTATTCGCGAACCCCCCCACCGCCGAAACTCGCCTCACAGAAGCCGCTATTGCTGCCCCTGAAAGCAATACCAATCCCATACCAGCCTCAGCTTCCACCAACTTTGTCACCGATGTCATTGATAATGTCGGCCCGGCTGTAGTACGGATTAATGCCTCAAAAACCGTGACCTCGCAACTGCCTCCAGAATTTGACGACCCCTTCTTCCGTCGCTTTTTTGGCGGTCAAATGCCAGCCCCTAGAGAAGAAGTACAACGCGGCACGGGTTCGGGCTTTATTATCAGCAAAGATGGTAAAATCCTTACCAATGCTCACGTTGTCGATGGTGCAGACCAGGTAGAAGTGAAGCTCAAAGACGGACGTAGCTTTGCAGGTCGCGTGGTGGGGACTGACCCCTTGACTGATGTAGCGGTGGTTGAAGTGGATGCAGACAACTTACCTGTTGCTAATCTGGGTGATTCGGAAAATCTGCGTTCGGGGGAATGGGCGATCGCGATCGGTAATCCCCTCGGTTTAGATAATACCGTAACCACAGGCATTATTAGCGGGATTGGTCGCAACAGTTCGCAAATTGGGGCTGGAGACAAGCGGGTAGACTTCATCCAAACCGACGCAGCCATTAACCCCGGTAACTCTGGCGGTCCGTTGCTCAACGAGAAAGGCGAAGTCATTGGCATTAATACTGCTATCATCCAAGGAGCGCAGGGTTTGGGCTTTGCGATTCCCATCAATACAGCCCAGGATATCGCCGACCAATTGATTGCTTCGGGTTCCGTGGAACACCCCTATATCGGCATCCAAATGGTCGCTCTTGATGCTCAAGTCAAAGCAGAGTACGAACGCAGCACCAACCAGCGTCTCAGCCAGGATAAGGGCATTCTAGTGGCTCGCGTCATGCCTAATTCTCCCGCAGCCCAAGCGGGTTTACGCAGTGGGGATGTGATTACACGCATTAATAATAAAGAAATGACCGACCCCAATGCGGTGCAAGATGCGGTGGAAGCGGTGTCTGTGGGGGATGAGTTAGCGATGGAGGTCAGCCGCGACAATCGCACTAATAAGGTAACGATTCGCGTGGGGGCTTTACCGACGAACTAGGTTTTTGCCGATTTGAATAGATGTAGATTTGCTCTGATAACCCGTCCTGTGCGCGGGTTTTTTTGTTGAGTGTTTCAGTCCCCTTGCGGGGATTTTGATGTTGGAAACTTGAATCAAAACCACTTCCCCCTCGTTAAAAGCGATGTTTCAGTCCCCTTGCGGGGATTTTGATGTTGGAAACGATCTTGAAGAAATGGTGTTGAGTCCCGATGCGCGAGGTTTCAGTCCCCTTGCGGGGATTTTGATGTTGGAAACTCCGCCGTCTGAAACTGAGTCAGGGCGTACATCCTGAAGCCATTTTTCACAAGGGTCAAAAACCGAGGTCAAAAGCGCCTTCAAATTACCCGACTCATCGGCAAAAAATCCGATATTGAAACGTCGAAACGATTAACTTGTCTAGGTTCTGGGCTTTTTACACGAACCCCCCCAGGTTTTTGCCCCCGCTTGGGTTTGTGTAAATTTAGCTTAGTTTCAAAAATAGCAGGCGAAACCAAAACTCAGATCGACTTTGTTATAAAAGTTTACCCGACTCCTCTGCAAAGGAAGAAGCAATCAACTTTTCGGCAGCGTCTACGGGGAGAGGGGGTGAGAAAAAGTAACCTTGACCGTATTCGCACCCCAAGGCTTGGAGTTGTGCGAGTTGTGCGGGGGTTTCGATGCCTTCGGCGATCGCGTCCATACCGAGAGTGTGGGCTAAGGTAATAATAGCTTGGACAATTTCTAAGTTAGAGCGATCGCCCTGGAGATTATTAATAAAAGAACGGTCAATTTTGAGAGTATTAAGGGGAAAACGGTGTAAATAACTCAAAGAAGAATAACCCGTACCAAAATCATCAATACTCAACTCAATGCCCATCTTTTGCAGTTGAGCAAAAATAGCAGCAGCAGCCTTGGCATTATCCATCAATAAGGTTTCGGTAATTTCTAACTTGAGAGCTTGGGGAGGTAACTGGGCTTTTTGGATAATCCCAGCGATTTCTGCGACTAAATTGGTTTCTTTGAGTTGTCGTCCCGATAAATTAACGCTCATTTTCAAAGTCGCACCCCGGTCAAATTTAACCTGCCATTGGCGTAACTGAGTACAAGCTTGCTGAAGTATCCAGCGTCCCAAAGGAACAATTAAGCCTGTTTCTTCAGCGATGGGGATAAACTCCCCAGGAGACACCAAACCACGCTGGGGATGTTGCCAGCGAGCTAGGACTTCAAACCCCATCAACTGATTAGTTTGCAAGCTGACAATGGGTTGATAATAAGGGATAATTTCCCCTCGACTCAATGCCCGGCGCAAATCGGATTCGAGTTGGAGACGAGCCAAAGCCGTCGCGTGCATATTGCTGGTAAACACGGCATAGCGAGCTTTTCCGAGGGCTTTAGCGCGATACATGGCGGTATCCGCATCTCGCAGTAATTCTTCCGGCTGTTGGTACTCGCGGGAGTTGAAAGCAATACCAATACTAGCGTTGGTAAAGACTTCATGGCCGTCGAAGTTGAAGGGATGTTGAATGCGCTGTTGCAGTTTTTGAGCCATATTGGTAGCAACTTGGACATCTTCGATACCGTCGAGGAGGACGGTAAATTCATCTCCTCCCAAACGAGCAAGGGTATCGCTCGGACGCAGACAGGCTTCGAGACGACGGGCGATCGCGACCAGGAGGCGATCGCCCACAATATGACCTAAACTATCATTAACGACCTTAAAGTAATCCAAGTCGAAAAATAACACCGCAAAGCGATAATTCCCTCGACGCTGCGATCGCCGCATAGTATGGGACAAACGCTTCATAAACAGGGTACGATTGGGTAAATCCGTCAATGCGTCGTAATAGGCATTGTATTCCAGTTGGGCTTCGGCTCGCTTGCGTTCGGTAATATCAATAATTTGATAAATAAAATGTAAGGGCTTGCCTCCGGTGTCGCGAGCCAGAGCAACTTGAAGTAAAGTGTCGATACTGCGCCCGCTTTGGGCAACATAACGCTTTTCCATCTGGAAATAAGAAATTAACCCTTGTAAAAGGCGATCGCATTCTTCCGTATGTAAATCCCAATCTGACGTATCGCTAAACTCCTGCACCGAATGTTGCATCAAATCATCTTCTTTGTACCCCAAAGCCTTACATAGAGCTTGATTCACCCGTTGAAAGCGATAATCCAAACTCACCAAAGCCATCCCCGTCGGTGCGAGTTCAAACAACAAACGAAACTGCTCCTCGCTCTTTTTCAAAGCCGCTTGAGTCGCGTGTCGCTCGCTCACATCCCGTAACGAAGCCAGATAAACCTGTTCGGTGTTCCAAGTCATCTTAACCACCCGCATTTCCGCAATCGAACGATGGCCATCAGGACGATGAATCAGCACTTCGGTTGTATCTCGCGGGGTATAAAGCTCTCTCGCTGAAGCATTAATCAAATTATCGCTTTGACGGCCAAACAACCTTTCCGCAGCCGGATTAGCAAAGCGAATCTGACTTTGTTGGTCGAGGACAATCAAAGCATCGGAGGTGGCTGTAATAATCGTGCTGAGGCGTTCCTCGCTTTCTCTTAAAGCCATTTCTGCAAGGTAGCGTTGGCTGATATCGCTGGCAGAAAAGACTACTCCTGTAATCTGATTATTCGCATCTTTGAGAGGAGAACCGTTGATTGAGAGATATCGGCGATCGCCTTGGGCAGAAATCAAGATATGTTGTACATTAAAAATCGGTTCTCCCGTCTGCATCACTTGCTCGAAGGGCAATTGTTCGTTGGGTAAAGGCAAACCTCTCCCCTTCATCGTATGCTCCCCTCGATTGTGGGAAGAGAGTTGGGCAATTTCATCCTGGGTTAGCCCCAGAATCTCCTCAGCCCGGTCATTCGCGAAGATAATGTTCCCCATCGCATCCACCACGGCGATCGCGGCTACAGAGGTCTGCATAATGCCGTTGAGCAAATCCCGTTCGTTGCGGAGGGCAGTTTCAACTTCTTGGCGATGGGTAATGTCGTGGCTGACACTAATAGCCCCGATGGTATTGTTGCTGTCGTCTTTGAGGGGGACAATGGTCGTTTCGCAGATTTTGGTCGTACCATCGTAGCGTCGATGACTAAGCTGACCTACCCAATGACCTTGGGTTTCGAGAGTGGGTAAAATTCTGGAGCGAAAGTCGAGGGGTTGGGTATTGCTTAACAAGGCCATGGGTTGACCGAGGGCTTCGGTGGGGGTTAAGCCAAAAATCCGTTCTGCACCGGGATTCCAATCGATAATCGTACCATCAAGGGCGATCGCGGCTACGCCATCATAAATCAATTCAAACATCAACGCTTGTTGGTGCAACTGCTCTTCGGCTTGTTTTTGGGCGGTGATGTCGGACTGAATGCCGATATAGTGAGTGAGATGGCCTTGTTCGTTGTGAACGGGAGCGAGATAAAGCTCGTTCCAAAATAAGCTGTTATCTTTGCGATAATTGCGTAAAACCGCCCGACAAGAACGCCCTTCTGCTAAAGCTTGACGCACAATCGCCAATCCTGGTTGTTGATAATCTTGACCGTGCAGAAAGCGACAGTTGCGACCGAGAATTTCCTCAGCTTGGTAACCCGTCATCTCCTCAAAACTGGGATTAACATAGATGGTCGGGCTATTTTCGGCGATAACGTCGCTAATCACGATACCATTACGACTGGCATCAATTGCCCGTTTCATGAGGTTTAATTCGGCTTCGATGTGATGGCGTTTGACGGCTGCGGTTAAAATGGCCGCGATCGCTTCTAAAAATTCGACTTCTGAGGCACTATAAGAGCGAATTTGGCGACTGTAAGCGCAGAGTACCCCAAATGGCTTATCTTCACCGGGAATCACCGCACAAATCCCGCTTAATATGCCTTGATTAAACAAAAGCGGTGTAGTCCGAAAACGAGCTTCTGTGTGGAAATCTTCTACTACGGTAGTTTGACGATGGTGTAAGGTAAAGCCAGCAATTGAGCGAGTTCCCGCACTTATCGTAGTTCCTTGTAGGGATTTAGGCCAGCCCGTTGCGGCTCGAAAGGTAAGTAGGGTTTCATTAGGGAGTAGTTCTAAGACGTTGGCAAACTCAATTTCTAAGTTAGTGGCAATTGTCTTAGTGATGTGAGCCATCAACTTGTCTAAGTCGGTTTCAGCCAAACTTTCTTGACCCAATTGAGATAAAACCGTGGCGTTTCTCAGTTGGCGAAATTGCTTTTGTTCGGCGTTGAGGCGATCGCTAATATCCTCCCAATAACATCCTACATAATCTTCTTCTAGAGGAAAATATGTCACTAATAGCGATCGCTCAGTAGCGCCAATACTCAGTAACTCATTCGCCTCAATGGTTACAGTTTCTTGAAAACTGATTTGGTCTTGATAACAACGATTCAGCCCCGTAGCAATGGGCAATCCTAACATGGTAGGCGATCGCTGTTCCCAATCAGTCACAACTGCCGACGCGATTTTCCGAGCGGCGCTATTGGCTGCAACTAAGACGAATTGTTGGTTTTTGACTTGCCAAACATAAGCCGGAAATAAAAAGTTTTCCAATCCCCAACAATTTGGACACTGTATTTGAGTAGATTGTGCTGGCATTTTGGAACTAGACCCAAAGAAGAGTTATAGCTTCGGTTTTTAAAGCTATAAGCAATTGCAACAAATGATTTTTTTTCTCGCTGTTATTTTAGCCATCCCTATCCCAATCCTCTTAATATATTAGTATTAGTCAAAAGCGCGATCGCTCCCGATCCATAGCAATATTCAGAAAAATAGAGGGATAGTCCGGTCGAATATCATGACACTTATTGAGTTATTGACGGAGAAAAGAGCGATCGAGCAAGCTAAACCAAAATCGACTTGATTTTTGACAATTTTTTCAAAAAATTGACTTGAAATAAAATCTCATAAAAACTTTAGTTTTAATAATTTTGCTTCAGGCATCTTAAACTGTCAACTCAAATCAAAACCTTCGACTATTACCTCAGCTTAATTACAAAAAGGATCGGTCGAAAATTTTAGCTCAAACCGTTCAAAACAACTTTTGGCTGGAAAATACAACCCTAGAGGTAAACTTTCAGCATAACTCAAATCGGTATAGTTTGTAACTAATTACTCAATGATATTTGTTTTCCCAAATCTTCGTTGAAAAACAGTAATTATTCTTAAAATAATCGAGTCAGCTTTATGAAAACTTTAAAAAGACGCTACGCTAATTGACTTGGCAGTAGCGCACAGTAGTATTCCTCAAGTGCGGTCTTTCCTCGTTTACCGCCGTTGTTTGCCAAAGCGATCGCCCTAAAACACAAGATTCAACAACAACGAACCCACTCCCGCCAAGAAATTACCGAAATTACCGCCACCCCCACCGCCGCGATCCGGGGGATTAGCCGCCAACTCAATAACCTCAGCGAACTTCTCCGTAACCTCTAAGCCCGTAGCATTATCTTGGCCTTCAAACAGCATTTGCGCCAACTGAGCATCGTGCATCGCCGCCCCATAGTTCCCCAAGCGAAAGAACGATACCCCCCGACCCAAATAAGCTGGGGCAAACTCCGAATCTAGACTCAAAGCTTGATTATAATAGGCGATCGCCGCCTGATAATTTCCCCTTTCTGCCTCCAACGCCCCCCAAGTATAAAAATTCTCCTTCGTCCCCGCATAATTCGGAATACCATAAGTCCCCTGAATATACGCTTGCTGTAGATTTGTCCCCAAAAGGTTCGCATCCACCAAATAAGCCGCCCGTAAATCCGTCCCCAGCAAATTTGCACCCACCAACACTGCTCCACTCAAATTCGCCCCATTTAGGGACGTTCCCGTAAGATTCGCCCCCATCAGATTCGCCCCCATCAGATTCGCTTGACTGAGGTTGGCATAACTCAAATCCGCCCCCTCCAAATTCGCCCCCGACAGATTCGCCATCGCCAAACCCGCCCGACTGAGATCGCAATTGGGACATTGCCCCGTCGCGAGTAGCTGACTCGTATGCTGGAGGTTTTCCGCCCTAACCGGAGTCAGCCAACTCAAGGCGGTAATAGCGGTGGTTGTCGTAATAATTGGTAACTTCATTGGTATTATTGCTATCACGGTCACGTTTGTCCCCTAGCTTACTGGTTATTGGTTGTTGGTTGTTGGTTGTTGGTTACTTGTTGCCCTTAATGGTAGCAGCAGCCCTCTTAACTTGACTCTGGCGACAAATTCCCAGCATTAGAGAGTCGTTCGTCACTATCTAATTTCTCCCCACTCTTCCCCACCTTACAAGTGTACGTTTTTCACAATTAAGGCGATCGCGCCGAAAATGCTAACGAGATTTCGAGGGTTTTGCCGTTTCAACTTCACCAATTTCCCCACTTTTTATCTTCAAAATCACCCAAAACTAAAAATCATACACTTGTAAGGGGAAAAAAGTTACACCTTGACAGGGGTGGCATTGCCAGCCCTACATCTCATCTCTGTTTCCTCGACTGCCGATTGCCCAAAAATCCCTAATAACTGGTCACTGGTAACTGCTGAAGCACATAGTGGCTGGCAAACTTCGGAATCTCGGTAGTACGTCCCAAAATGACAATTGTATAGCCGCGATCGAGCATTAAAGAAGGAGTAGGTTGAATTAAAGTAGAGTCATGGGGACGACGCAAACCAATCACAATAAATGTTCCTTTTGCCCTTACTTCTAACTCGCGAATTGTGCGTCCAATCATTAAAGAATTATCGAGAACTTTTAATTCTTCCATTTGAATATCAATCGGAGAAAGTAACTCATTGAGATAGGTTAATTCTTCAGCTTGTCCGAGTAAATCTGACCCGGAAGGACGCACAATTAAATTAGCCATGCGTAAGCCACTTACGGTAGCCGGAGATACGACTTGATTTGCCCCTGCAAGGCGCAGTTTTTTCTCTGTAGAAGCTAATTCTCCTCTAGCAAGAATGAGTAAATTAGGATTGAGTTCTCTAGCGGTTAAAGTGATAAAAACATTATCGGCATCATTGGGGACAACGGTTGCTAAAACTTTAGCCCGATGAATCCCAACTGCGGCTAAAGCGTCTTCATCACTAGGATTACCATCATAAACGAGGTAATTGTGACTTTGGGCGATCGCGACATTTTCAGGATAACTATCCAAAATAATAAAACGTTCCCCCACTTCCGTCAGTTGTCGGGCTAAAACTTGACCAACCCGCCCAAAACCGCAAATAATGATATGATTTTGTAAACTATCCATTTCTCGTTGTTTGCGCGTCACATCAAAAGCCCGATTGATTTCTCCTTCGGTGAGCATTTGGACAAAACCCCCGACAATATAAACTGCTGAAGAAGTCCCGGCAATAATTACAAAAATTGTAAATAATCGTTCTGCGGGAGTTTCTAAGGGTTTGACTTCGCCGTAACCCACCCCAAAAATGGTGATAATGACCATATAAATGGCTTCGAGGGGAGTCCAACCAAAGGCCATATAACCCAGAATTGCGATCGCTAAAGTAATCGTTAAAACGATCGTCCCCACCCTCATCCGTTGAAAAGAACTTTGCATCTACTTATCAATTTGCCCCAATTCCTTGGATTCTCGAATCTTAGGAGGAATTAGCGATCGGGTTTTGTATCGTTTGTTATTTTGCTGGGATTACTTTTCTGCGAGATAATCGATCTGTGACTTGAAAAACTTGATTGTAAGGACGCGATCGCGTTTCGACATTGAGCTAAAATTTTAAAATTAGATGTCACTACTATTCTTATTCTTATGTTCGGATTTTGGTCAAATCGCCCTAGAAAAATTTCCCTGAAATGGATTTTAATCACTGTGTTAGTGTTACAAATTGTGGGAATTACCAGTATTATGGGTTATTTGTCTTGGTACAATGGCGATCGCGCTGTACAGAATTTGGCTGAACGTTTAGTTTTAGAAACGAGCAAGCGGATTACAACTCATTTAGATAATTATCTTCAAACTCCCAAACATATTATTGCTTTAAATCAATTTGCGATTGCTCAGAATAACCTCGATTATAACGATTTTGCACAATTACAAGCGCATTTTTTAAATCAAGTTCAGCAGTTTCAAAATGTTATCAGTCTGAGTTTTGGCGATCGCCAAGGACAAGCTTTAACCATTGCTTACGATCGCGCTGGAATTTTGAGGGCGGCTGGGTCTTTGGTCGCATTTGAAACCCGCGTCACATCCGGCAAAGATAACCGCCTTAATCGCGGCTATGCTCTCAAACCTCAAGGCGATCGCGGTAAAATCATTTTAGAAACTCCTAATTATGACCCACGCCAGTTGCAATGGTATCGTACTGGTGAAGCTGCCAAACTTTATCAATTTACGCCAGTTATTCCGGTTTTTTTAAACCCCAAAGAAGCCAGCTTTTTTTTGTCCGGTCCTTTGACTGCGAACGGGCAGTTTCAAGGAACTTTAGCGGCGATGTTGCCGTTGTCCGGTCTGAATATATATTTGAATCAGCTTAATTTTTCGCCTCATGGTCAAGTTTTTGTTGTAGAATCTTCTGGAGATTTAGTCGCAACTTCCACCTTAGAAAAACCGTTTATCAAAACTGTTAATCGTACCGAAGTAATTCGTCGCCAAGCGATTAATAGCGAAGACCCAGTAACTCAAGCGGCAATGCAGGCAATTCGCGATCATAATCTGAATTTAGAGGGTTTAAAATCTCCTCAAAGTTTGAGTTTTAACCTCAAAAATCGAGCCTATTTTGCCGAGATTACACCTTACTTTGATGAAGCAGGCATTGATTGGTATATTATTGCGGCTGTACCGCGATCTGATTTTGCCGCAACCATTAATGCTAATACCCACAATACGATTTTAGTTTCTTTGGGGGCGATGGCGATCGCGATTTTGTTGGGGATTGCGATCGCCCAATGGCTGACTCGTCCGTTACAAAAAATCGAACGTAACGCCCGCGCGATCGCCTTGGGGGACTACAATCGAGTTATTGAGACGCAAACCCCTATCGCCGAATTAAGCACCGTTTCCGACTCATTTAATCGCATGACAGGGCAATTGCAACAAGCCTTTCAGCGTCTCGAACAAAATCTCTACGAATCTGAAGCCAAATATGCCACTCTTTTCCGCAATAGTCCCGATACGATTACCATTGCAACTTTAGAGGAATGGCGTTGGCTGGATGTGAATGAATCCTTTGTGCAGCTTTCGGGTTACAGTCGCGCAGAATTAATCGGACATACTGCTGCTGAAGTCAATTTAATCGTTTATCCCGCAGAATTTGCTCATATTCAAGCAGAAATTCGTAAAAACTGCGAAATTCATAACTATGAGTTGCATTGGCGGTCAAAATCGGGCGAAATCCGCATTTCTCTGATTTCTTGCGAATTGATCGAAATTGACGGTCAAACCTACGTTCTTAATATTAGTAAAGAAATTAGCGATCGCAAACGTGCTGAAATTGCCCTCCAAGCCAGCGAAGCCCGCTATCGTGCTATTGTCGAAGACCAAACCGACCTCATTATCCGCTATCGTCGTGACGGTACAATTCTTTTTGCCAATGATGCCTTTTGTCGTTATTTTAAACGCGATCGCGCTACAATCATCGGTCAGCACTACGACCCTGTAGTCTTTCCTGAAGACCGTCCCCTCGTTTCTCAAACCATCAAGACTCTCAGTCCTGAAAACCCGATTGTTACGGTCGAAAACCGCGTCAAGGTTGGCGATACCGTGCGCTGGACGCAATGGACAAATCGCCTCATTCTCGACGATAACCAGCAAGTTATCGAATTTCAAGCCGTCGGCCAAGATATTCACGACCGCAAACAAGCCGAAATTGACCTAGAACAAGCCAAAGAAGCCGCAATCCAAGCAAATCAAGCAAAAAGCGAGTTTCTGGCCAGCATGAGTCACGAAATCCGCACTCCCATGAATGCTATTTTAGGCTTTGCTCAGTTACTCGAACATACCCTCAAAGATGCTCATTCCCTAGAATATCTAAAAATTATCGCCAATAGTGGTAAAACTCTCCTCAACCTCATCAACAGTATTCTCGACTTATCCAAAATTGAAGCCGGAAAGCTGGAGTTACAAAATCAACTCTTTAATTTACAGGACTTGATTACCGAAATTGTGCAAATGTTTAGCTTGGAAGCCAGTCACAAAAATCTGACCCTAACCAGCAATCTCGATGATACCCTTCCCCAGAAAGTCGTACTGGATGAAATGCGATTGCGGCAAATTTTAATTAACTTAGTAGGTAATAGCGTCAAATTCACACAAAAAGGCGGAATTACTCTCCAAGCCTACAGCTATCTCAATCCCAGTCAAAATACCGTTGATTTACACATTGCCGTTAGCGACACAGGTAAAGGCATCTCCCCCGAAGACCAAACTCGGATTTTTGCAGCCTTTGACCAAAGCCGCAACCAAAATCACGCGCAATATGGCGGTACAGGTTTGGGTTTGACGATTACGCAACGCCTCGTTACTTTGATGGGAGGCACAATTACGGTTTCTAGCCAACTGAGTCAAGGTAGTACCTTTGTCTTGAACTTTCCCCAAGTCGCTTTCCTGGAATCTACCGCAACACCCTCCTCTTGGCTGGCCTCAAATAACTTCTCAATTGCTTTGAATGACTTTGCACCGATGAAGGTTTTGGTGGTGGATGATGTGGCTTCTAATCGTGCTTTGATTGAGGGTTATTTCGCTGAGACTCATCATAGCGCGATCGCGGCGGAAAATGGTCGCATCGCTCTCGATATCGTGGCAAACCAGCCCATAGACTTAATTTTACTCGACTGGCAAATGCCTCACCTCAACGGCTACGAAACTGCCAAAATTCTCAAGCAAAATCCCGCAACTGCCCATATCCCCATTATTATCATTACCGCCACCACTCACAATCCCCAAGAAGCCGAATTAAAAACCTGGGTGGATGCTTTCTTGCGTAAACCCATAGATATTCAGGCTTTGGTGAATCAACTACAATTATTGTTCCCAGATACAGCGCGATCGCCTCAACCCGCAAGCCCCCTTCCTGCCTCAAAAGATACCTCCTCAATCCACAATCTCCCCGAACTCTTAGCCAAACTCAAACAAGAAGAAGCCAAAACTTGGAAAAACCTTAAACCCAACCTGAGAACGCGAGAAATTACTAAATTTGCTCAAAAGTGCCTAGATTGGGGTCAAGAACATCAATGCGATCTCTTGCAAGAATACGGCGAAAATCTGCAATCTTCCCTCCAGATGTTTGAAATTGAAAAAGCTTACCAACTCGTTGACGACTTTCCCCAAATTTATCTTTCCCTGAATCGTGAAAATTAGTCCCAATCACCCCTCAGTGAAACTCAGAAAATCCTCCTCAAGACACTCAATCTCTTGCCTCACCGACGCTAAAATCGCAGACGTTGACAACGAAAAAGAACAATTATGGCTACTTATCTGGTAACTGGGGCAAATCGCGGGATTGGTTGCGAATATTGCCGACAACTCCAAAATCGCGGTGATGACGCGATCGCAGTCTGTCGCCAAAGTTCCCCCGAACTCGATAAACTGGGGGTTAGAGTCGAAACCGGAATCGATATTACTGACGAAAAATCCGTTGCTGATTTAGCCCAACGCTTGCAAGGTCAAACCCTCGATACCCTAATTAATAATGCCGGGATTGTCGAACGCACTTCTCTGGATAATCTTGATTTTGATAGTATTCGCAAGCAATTGGTTGTTAGTTGTTTGTTGTTCACCAGTAACTAATCATAAAAACCAGTAAACTAGCGGGTAAACGTTCCAGTTTGGTGCTATGACTCAATTTATCCTGAAAGCGATCGCGATTTTCCTGGTTATTGGCTGTCTGGGCTGTCAACCCACTCAAGCAACGGTGATGGCTGATTCTCCGGGGGCAAAAATCTTTCAAACTCAATGCGTGGCTTGTCATCCGGGGGGAGGGAATATCATCCGTCGCGGCAAAAACCTCAAACAACGGGCAATGCAGCAAAATGGTTATGATTCGGTAGAGGCGATCGCGCAAATTGTGACTTATGGTAAGAATAATATGTCTGCTTTTGGCGATCGCCTCACTCCCGACGAAATTGAGACTGTTTCGGCGTATGTCTTAGAACAAGCTGCTGTGAATTGGCGGTAAGGATGGGCAATCGGCAGTCGGCAATCGGCAGTCGGGGGGGAGGGGAATTTTCAGTTATCAGCGACTAAGGGGCAGTAGGCAGTGGGCAGTAGGGATTGGGGGGAGGAAATTACCAATTACCAATTACCAATTACCAA
>JAWQFT010000140.1:0-13897 GCA_035968055.1 Jaaginema sp. PMC 1080.18
GTGGGGGAGTGGGCAGTAGGCAGTGGGCAGTAGGCAGTGGGGAGAATTTTGGCGAATAACCAACATCCAATAACCAATAACCAATAACCAACATCCAACAACCAGCAACCAAGATAAAGGCTAAAGTCCTTACTACGAACCATAAAAAACTTTGAATGCTGTTAGAAGGAAATAATGAGATAACCATCTTGGAATTTTGCGCCGCGTACTGGACGACCTCGGAGTTGGGGGGGAGGGTTGATATTGCGCCGTTGATCCCCGGCTTCGATGGTGATTTCTGTGCCGTATTGGGTGAGTTTGACTTCGTTTTTGCTAAATGTGGGGAGGTAGACCCGGATTTGATTGTTGTTGGTGTCAAATTCGACGGGTTTCGGTACGTTGCTCCCCGGACGTAAACTAGGTAAGGCATCCATGAGGGCTTGCCAATCGTCCCCTTCGCGAGTGGGAATTGCGGTAACGCTGAGAGGCTCGAAACTGGCGGCTATTTCTGGATTTACGTCGCCTTTGTTCCAAATTACGCCGCTGACGGTGAGGTTGACTTGTTGGGCGCTGCCCCAGAGGTATTTTGCTGTCGCGATCGCGCTTTCTTCACTCGTTGTCACCAAATAAGCCGTAACGCGATTGGGATCGGCTAAGGCGGCACGACCTTCGTTTAAAATGGTGTCGGCCTCTTGGACGGGTTGTTCGGTGAGGTCATCAAACGACCAACTCATGTTGAGAACTGCACTACTGAGGGGTTGCACGAAAGGCGCGATCGCCCTTCCTAAGTCGGATTCGATGAAAACTTGACGGAAACGGCGAATGTACCAACCAATGGTTTCAGGAATGCCAAAAGTCCGCAATGTGGTCAGATCGCCTTGGCCATCGTAGATAATGACATCATAATTACCACTGCTTTCAAATTCCCGCAGGGCATACAACGCCAGGGCTTTATCCATTCCCGGCAGAATGCTCAACTCTTGACCGTAGACGTTTTTCAGGATGGGCGATCGCAAGTATTTCGCTTCGAGTTGCTTGACTTCTTCCCAAGCACGTTCTAACAAGGGAGCCGCTTGTAATTGTACCGCCGACAGGTTCGCGCCGATAGTTTGCACCTCCGAACCGGGGATTACACCTAGTAAGACTCCTACTGCTGGAGACGCATCTTGACTGGCAAACAAGACTCTAGAGCCTTGAGATGCCATTTGTTTAGCCGCCGCGATCGCAACTGTGGTGCGACCGACACCGCCTTTGCCTAAAAATGTCAAAAGTTGAGCCATTGTTCAATTTCTATACGGGTTTCAGTTCATCTTCAAAAAACCAGGTGGCTTTTTTGTCGGCAAATTCGACGATTGCGCCAACACCACTGCCATCGGTCATTTTGAAGTCTTTTATTGTACCAACTTTGCCGAGAGTGCCGGCCACGTCGCGATTAACCCGATCTTTGATGCGATAGACTTTAACTTTTTGCCCGATTTCCATTCCACTTTTCGTTAAATAGACCATTACATAGTTTAGGGCAAAACCGCGCCTGAGTTCACGCAAGGGCGATCGCAGAATGGGAATTTTGTCTTTTGTCCTAGCGGTCGCTCAGGCTGGGGTTATTCTAACTCTTGTAGAGCGATCGCGGTATTGGCAGTTTCTAGAGCGCGATCGGCGAAATCTCAGTATTCAATGCTACAACGGATATATTGATAGTCATTGCACCAATTTTTTAACCTCGTTTCCCGGTTTAACCTGGAAATGAAAAAACTAGGCTCTGCTTTAATAATTGAGTTTAATTGTAGTAAAAAATTGGCAATTCAAGTTTATTTTTGAAATAGAAATACAATATGAGCTTACGAAATTTAGTCCAAGAAAAACGAGAAGATATCTTGACAATTTCCCAAAAACATGGTGCATATAACATCAAAATTTTTGGTTCTGTGGCTCGTGGAGAAGACCGAGAAGATAGCGATATCGATCTCTTAGTCGAAATGGAGTCAGACCGCAGTTTGTTAGACCGGATTGGGCTAATGCAGGACTTAGAAGACTTGTTAGGCAGAAAAGTCGAAGTTGCAAATGTTAGAGGACTACGCGATTGTTTTCGTTCTCGTATTCTTGCTGAAGCAATTCCTCTATGAGCGATGACCAAATCTATTTACAGGATATTTTGGAGAGGCTTGAACGGATCGAAGCTTATACTCAAGCTGGGAAAGTAGCCTTTCTCGAATCTTTGTTAATTCAAGACGGTGTAATGCGTTGCTTTGAAATTATTGGCGAAGCAGTCAAACGATTATCAACGGAACTGCGAGACACTTATCCCGATGTTCCTTGGCGAAAAATCGCAGGATTTCGAGATGTTTTGATACATAATTATATGGGTATTGAATTAGAAGAAGTTTGGAACGTCGTTGAACAGAATTTACCAGTTTTAAAACCCAAGATTGCGTACATTCTGCACGAATTAGAGTCAAATATCGAGTAATTTTTAAAGCGATCGCGATTTGTTAAACAGAATCGGGATCGATACCCATTTGCAAAAGGCGATCGCGTAATTGTTGATTTTTTTGACGTTCTGCTGCTAAATTAGCTTCAACTTGCTCTCTTTGTTGACGTTCCTGTTCGGCTCGTTCTCGTTCCAAATCCCGCTCTTCTTGAGCCAAATCCCGTTCTTCTTGAGCCAAATCCCGCTCTTCTTGAGCCAATAAAACCAGATTGCGATCGCGATCGTAAAAACGCAACCAAATCGCTGTTTCCTTGAGAATTGTTCCTTCCCAAGTTCCCAACCACAAGCCCAAACTTTCGCACCACAACCAGCCTCGTTCGTTGGGGGTTAAGTCTTCGTATTCTCCCGTTCCCTGTAAATTCCAACCTTGCAGAGATTCCCCATCAAAGGGATCGTAAACGAAATAATCCCGCGTCCGAAAGGTTTCCCCGTACAGTCGTTTTTTCTCCCTTTTGTCGATATTAGCCGTTGAGGGAGACATAAATTCCACAATTGCGTCGGGGTAGCGTCCTCCTTCTTCCCACACAATCCAACTGCGACGTTCTCTTGTTCCATCTACATTTAATACTGCGAAAAAATCAGGCCCGCGAAAGTCTTGATTTCTCACCTGTTCGCTGCTGTAGTAGACGAACATATTGCCACTTGTATAATAATCCTCTCGCTCCTGATAAGCTTGGTGGAGGGATTCGATTAACACATTCATGGCAATGCGATGGCGGTTACTTTCCAAAGGCTCTCCGTCGTCGTAGGGTAAATCTGTAGGAGGGAGAGGTATTTCCTCCTCGTTTGCTAGGTTTTGAGGTGGGTCTTCACGCACCGATTTAACGGACATTACTCATTTTCCTCGGTATCGATAAGAACAAATTTACCAATTCATCTGGGTGCTGTCGAGAGCAAATTATCATCTAACGTCAGTTCGGGTTAAGCCGAAGGAGCTAAAACCCAGTCTAGCTGGAGAGAGAGGTAGGGTGGGCAACTGCCAGCCGGAGTCAAGGTGTAATTTTCTGACCAGAAAATCAGCCTCAAAGCCCCTTTTTTGGGGTCATCTACGCTCACATCGTTACCACTTGGCCACTAATGGTCTACCTGTTGTACAGTTCTTTTCCTCCCCCTCTTCCCCCTCTCAAACCCGTAAAACTCGCATCGAAGTCGAACAGCGATTGAAAGGGCTGGGTGGGCAATTGCCTACCCCTCCCAAAATCAACAGAGGGCTTGAGGTCAAGAGAACTGAGAGCAAAAATTAAACTATTCCTGCTTCTACCCCTTGTTCCTCATCAATAAAATCTTGCACTCGTTGGCGATACTCCTTAAGGGTATTATCCACCCAATCGCGATCCTCGCTGTTGGCAAAAATATGCACCAACGGTTCTCCCGCATCCGGTAACACCAACACCCAATTATCATTTTGACGATTGACGATTTTTACCCCGTCAATCAACTCCAAATTATCTGCCGGGTGAACCTCTACCATGTGACGCATTAACGCACCTTTCACCGTCCAGGGACAGCGCATGGTATAACTTTTATGGGTGACGCGGGGTAACTCACTGCGAACTTGAGCCAGCGATCGCTCTTGAATGGTTAACATTTCAATAAGCTTGGCAATACAGAACATCGCATCAAAACCGGGATGTAACTGCGGGAAAATAAAGCCCGTTTCGCCACTTCCCCCTAACACCACATTGGGATTATCCTGGGAAGCTTCCATTAATGCCGTCGAATTCGCCTTCGTCCGAATCACGCGGCCATCGTGACGACGGGCAATTTGCTCAATCGCACTGGACGCATGAACGGGTACAACCACTGTACTGCGGGGATTTGCCGTCATCATCACATGAGTCATCAACGCCGTGAGTTGTTCTCCTTGAATCGATAAACCCGCTTCATCGAGGAGAATCAACTGTTCCCCATTAGCTGAAACCTGAACCCCTAAATTAGCTTTCACCGCTTCGACGACTTGCCCCAATTGGCGCAGCAATTTCTCTCGTTCTTCGGCAAAAATCGAGGTTTCGCGCAAACTGGCGTTAATTACCACGGCATCGCAGCCAAATTTCTCCAGCAGACGGGGTAAGACAGCCCCAGACACCGCATAAACATAATCAATGACCACCTTCGCACCACTATAGCGAATTGCCTCCGCCGTGAGATGATGCTCAAAACTGGCGCTGTAAGTTTCGAGGACTTGGGACGGATAGGACATCGTGCCAATTTCAGCAATTTGGACTCGACGTAAATCTTCCTTGAAATAAGACCCCTCAATTTTCTTTTCTTTGGCCTTAGAAATATTAATGCCTTGACTGTCGAAAAACTCAATCAAAATTGAATCCGGGCGATTGGGATGCAACCGTACATGAATCCCCCCCGACACCGAAAGCTGCGGAATCATCGCCCGCGCAATGGGAATCGCCGTGGCTTCGAGGTTCTGGACATGAACCCCCGACGACATCAACCCCGCAATCAAAGACCGACTCACCATGCGCGAAATCGCCCGTTGGTCGCGAGATACCGACACCATCGACCCCAACTTCAAGGTCGAACCATAAGCCGCCCCTAACTTGACAGCAAACTCCGGGGTAATGTCAATATTGGCTAATCCGGAAACTCCTTGCTGACCAAACAAATTGCGTTGGGCGGTATTGCCCCAAATCAGGTTAATATTCAAAATTGCCCCCGATTCAATACGTTTACTGGGCCAAACCCGCACATTGGGGCTGATTTGGGATTCTTCTCCTACATTACACAAAGGGCCGAGAATTGCGCCTTCGAGGATATGGGCGCGACGGTCAATGCGCGTTCCCCTGGAAATTACACAAGCCCTGAGATTGGCTTCATCGCCGACAATAACCCCGTTCATAATAATGGGACGCTTGAGGTCGGCATCTGCGCCAATGGTGACATTATCGCCAATCACTGTTCCTGCTTCAATATGAGCGCGGGGGCCAATGCGACAATTACTACCGATGAGAACGGGCTTTTCAACTTTGGCGCTGGGGTCGATGTAAGTATTTTGACCCATCCACAGCCCGGAAGATTTTTCTTCGTAAGCAAAATCGAGGGTAACTTTGTGATGCAAACCGTCGTATTGGGCTTCGCGATAAGCTTCTAAGTGACCGACATCGCACCAATAGCCCTCGGCAACGTAGCCATACATGGGTTCGTCTTTTTCCAGAAGTAAGGGAAATAAATCTTTGGAAAAATCGGATTCTTCGTTAGTGGGTAGATATTGTAAAACTTCGGGTTCGAGGATATAAGTTCCAGTATTAACCGTGTCAGAGAAAATTTCGCTGGCTGAGGGTTTTTCTAAAAAGCGGACGATGCGCTGTTCGGAATCGGTAATCACTACCCCAAATTCAATGGGATTGGGAACGCGAGTCAGAACCAGGGTGGCTTTTGAACCTTTTTCTTTGTGGAAGGCGATCGCGGCACTGAGGTCAAAATCTGTGATACTATCACCGCTAATCACTAAAAAAGTATCATCTAATAAGTCAGCTACGTTTTTAACACAACCTGCTGTTCCTAGGGGTTGGTCTTCTTCGACGGCGTAAGTCATCTGAATGCCAAAGTCGCTGCCATCTTGGAAATAATCCCGCATCACATCAGGAAGATAGTGCAAAGTCGCAATGACTTCGGTAATTTGGTGACGTTTGAGTAAATTAACAATATGTTCGGCAATGGGACGATTGAGAACTTGTACCATGGGTTTCGGTACGTCGCAGGTGAGGGGGCGTAGCCGAGTTCCTGAACCTCCAGCCATTAACACTGCCCGCATAATTCCTCCTTGGTTTGTTTGCTTTTTTAAACAGGATTGCTTTAGAGTAGGGAGAATTTTCCCACTGGCGTAGGCAAAGGTGCGTTACTACTATTCTTTTGCCTACGTTTAAATTGTATGTTTGATTGCTTGGGTTCTGTTATTTTGCGGCTATCTTGATGCTGTGGGACTCCTCAACAGTGAAAGCTAAAAAACTGCCAAGTCTAGCTGAAATAGTCCAGATTTGGCAGTTTTAAACGTATTTTATCATGGGGAAATTTTGGGGCAGATGTTCACCCTTTCTTCGTGCCACACAGTAAACCAAATCGCACTAAACCACTGGCATAACCGCGACTCATCAAACTCAAGGATAAAGCGGCTTCCACGGTTGTCCACCCGGCTTGAAATAAACCGATAACGGCTTGGGGAGTCAGGGCAGAATCAATCACAATATCCCAAAACGGTGCGACGGCTTGGGACCAATCGGCGCTGCGAATTTCTTGCAAACCACATTCGCGGGCGATCGCCTCATATTCCGGTAAAGATAACACATAGGGCAAACAATACACGCGATAAATTTCTTCGAGATGGCGGCGTTCGGCAGTTGTCAGTTCCCCCGCGACGGAGTTGGTGGGACGATGACACCAAGTTGCCAGAATTAGTTTTCCCCCAGGCTTGAGTACCCGATAACATTCCCCAATAAATTTGGGCTTTTCGGGCATATGTTCGCCACTTTCAAGCGACCACACCAAGTCAAAAGAATCGTCCTCAAAAGGCATTTCTAGGGCGTTGGCGACTTGAAACTGCACTCGGTCTTCTAAATCGAGGTTTACGGCTCTTTCTCTAGCTCTAGCAGCTTGTACGGGACTAAGGGTGATACCCGTCGCTGGGGCATTGTATTTCTCAGCCAGGTGTAGGGTACTGCCCCCAATACCACAACCGACATCCAAAATATGGGTTGCTTGTTTCGCGTCTGCCCAAGTCAAGAGTTCTTCAATTAAGGCGATTTGGGCTTGTCGTCGTTCGCGTTTATAAGTGCCGTTGGGGCCATAATAGCCGTGGTGCATATGTTCGCCCCAGATTTGCTCCCACAGCAAACTCGATGCGTCGTAAAACTGTTGGATTTGTTCGTATAGGGTTGCGGACATATTGGTTGTTGGTTGTTGGTTGTTGGTTATTGGTTGTTTGTTGTTCCCCATCTTCCCACTGCCCAAATCCCTCCCACTCTCCCGATTGCCGATTGCCGATTGCCGATTGCCCAAAACTACTGCCCACTGCCCAAGACCTACTGCCCTATTTAACTCGCCGCAGACGGCGTTGAGAGGCATTCTGAGGCGTTTGAGAGGACTGAGGACGGCGATCGCCTAAAGTCACAATCGGAGCTTCATTGCTTTCGCGAGCCGCCCGAACTAACAACCCAGCTAAAATTAAACTCGATATTGCCGAACTGCCCCCATAACTAAACAAGGGTAACGGTAAACCCGTGGTAGGTAATGCCCCCGTCGCCACTCCAATATTAATCAAAGATTGACCGACTAATAAAATCATTGCCCCCATTGCCACCAACTTCTTCACCCCATCGCTGGATTTGAGGGCTACTACTAAAGCGACGGTGGCATAAATCGTCAATAAACTCAGCAATGCCATACTTCCAGCGAAGCCAAACTCCTCGGCAAAAACGGAAAAAATAAAGTCTGTGTACTGAATGGGCAAATAAAATAATTTTTGTTGGGATAAACCAAAACCTGCCCCCCAGGTTTCTCCAGACCCCACTGCCAGCAAACTTTGAATCAACTGATAGCCGTCTCCCATTGGGTCTGCCCAAGGATTGAGAAAGGACATCACCCGGCGTTGCTGATATTCGCGCAAACTAATACTGACGGTAGCTAAAACTAGCCCCCCGACCCCAGTTCCTCCTAATTGCAGTAAAGGTAAACCCGCCGCTAACGCAATTAACCACAGGGTAATACCGCATAATGCTGCTGTACTAAGGTTGGGTTGCAGCAAAATACAGCCTAACAGCAGCGCAAAAATCCCAATCCACAGGAGGCGATCGCGCTTTCGCAACTGCGACCAACGTCCAAATACAACGGCACTCTGCAATACCAAAAACGGTTTAATTAGTTCCGAAGGTTGCAAGGGAAACGACGCGATCGCCACCCAGCGAGTTGCACCGTTCACCGTCATCCCCAAACCCGGAATTAAGGTCATGATAATCAACCCCAAACATACGAGCATGAAGACTTTGGCCATTTTTAACGCCGATCGCAATGGTACACGAGCGCAAAAATTAAACCCCAACAAACCCAAATAAATCCAGATCAGTTGGCGCTTAAAGTAATACAAACCATCCCCATATTCGGCATCGGCTACGGGATAAGAGGCAGAAAACAACACCGCTAAACCCACTAATAACCAAACTAAGGTCAGCCAACGCAGTAAACGAGCCGTCAAAGACCAATTTCTAACTTCGGGGTCAAAAAATGGGACGAAATACGGGAGAACCGCGATCGTTCGGGAAACTAAAGTAGAACGAGAAGATGATGGCGATCGCATAACGAAATAGCCGCAAGTGCTAGAGATTTAAGGGCGATCGTAGCAACCTTAGAGGGCGATCGCAACCCATAATTAACCTCACAAAAAAAGGCCGCCATCGGCCTCTTCCCGTCAGTCATATTTAGCTATTATGTAGTGCCACAAAATGCTACATTAATCCCGTGTTTGTTCCCGGTTTGCCTGTAGCTAATTCGACTTTGACAATCTTACCGCCCATTTTCATGATGCGTTGTTGCTCGCGAAACCAGTTGTCATAAGGAACGAGCTTGGTAAAATAGGTATTTTGTAATTCCCGTTGCGTTCTAATCCGAGTTTGGCTCGGCACGCAAGCGGTCACCTTAAACATACGCATGAGTTGGTGTCTCCTATACTAAAGTTTAGTCAATCGCAAAAGTTTTGAAACTTGAATTCCCTTAAATCTCAAACAAAGCGTTGTTAATCGTGGCGTAACTGCTTGAGACTCCAAAGATATAAAACGCCAGTTAAGCTTTACCCCAATATCTTTTAGCTTGAAAGAAGGTCGAGAAGTAAGCGAGTCAATACTAGCCGTCAAAACTGTTTCTGAGCCAGCGAAATCAGCCTCTAACGTTTAGCACTCACTTGCTGACTTCTCGAACCTTAAACCCAAGCGAACAGACTATTAAAAGCCGAACGCTATTCTTACTCGGTTTAGCTTAAGCCAGAGCAAATGTAGTCGAAGTAAACACCCATTTCTTTACCCGCGTCGGGGCCGACTAAACTAGCGGTTACTTCTTTCATGGCTTGGATCGCTTGAACGGTTGCACCCACGGGAACACCCAAGGAGTTATAGGTTTCTTTCAAACCGTTGAGAACGCGCTCGTCAAGAATCGAAGGATCGCCTGCTAACATCGCGTAAGTGGAATAACGGAGGTAGTAATCCAAGTCGCGGATACAAGCAGCATAACGACGAGTCGTGTACATATTACCACCGGGACGGGTGATATCAGAGTACAGTAAAGACTTCGCTACAGCTTCTTTAACGATTTTAGCGGAGTTAGCGCCGATGACACTAGCTGCGCGAACTCGCAGTTGGCCGCTAGAAAAGTATTTTTTCAGTTTGTCCATTGCTGAACCATCAAGGTATTTACCTTGTACGTCAGCAGAGTTGATTACAGCAGTAATTGCGTCTTGCATGATTAGTGTTTCCTTATCTCACCTAGTCACAGAATCTTAAAGGGTGGAGTTTTTTAAACTCTCTAAATGCTGAACGGGCGATGGTTTATTCCATTGCGCCGACAACATAGTCGAAGTAAGCACCAGCTTCAGCAGCATCGTCAGCCGACATCATGCTGCAAGCAACATCTTTCATTTCGCGGATGCTTTGAGCGACCGCTGCTACTGGAGTACCCAAAGATTTGTACATTTCAGCCACGCCCACTAAACCAATTTCTTCAATGGGGGTGACATCTCCAGCGACGATACCATAGGTAACCAAGCGCAGGTAGTAGTCCATGTCGCGCAAGCAAGTTGCGGTCATTTCTTCACCGTAAGCGTTACCGCCCGGAGAAACAACATCAGGACGTTTTTGGAATAAGCGATCGCCTGCTTGTTTGATGATGCTCTCGCGGGAATCGGTGAGCGTTTGGGCAATCCGCAAGCGAGCTTCCCCGCTAGATACAAAGTCTTTAATTTTACCTAATTCACCCGGGCTGAGGTAACGAGCCTCGGCATCGGCATTCACGATAGATTTCGTGACAATACTCATGGATTCCTCCAACAAAAAAAGAAAGTTAGACCAGATGTGATTTAACTGGCATTTATTATGGGCTGCTCATATCAATGCCTTGTTTTCTTCAATTCACCTCTCCCTAGGTCGCGATCGCGCTTGATGTGTTTTTTGAATTCCAAAAATTCAACACCAAGGGCATCCCGCTTGCAGAGAGGTTTGAATGAACTTAGCAACCTTCCGCAATTATTTTGCGGCATTTCGCTGCCGTTCTTGCGACGGCCTTCATACTTTTTAACAATTCTTTTCATTTTGGGGGCGATCGCCTCCCCTACAAAACCAGCAGAAAAACTCCCTCAAAATCTTTGAGGGAGTATCCGCACAAACGTTAGCGGCGTTTTAACCCAACTTCACAGGTTCAAAACTCGGCACCACCAACTCCTTATCTTGTTTGGTGAGCTTGTTATACAACCGTTCGGTATTGGGGAAATTCGCTGCCGGTAAAGTGGGGAAGCGACGATAAGGCACCACATCCTCTCCAAAGACCTGGAGGTACTCCATCCCATTCACCATCGCGCCAATAAAAGCCCGAATTCCCTGGGTTGCCAGGATTTGGTTATAAGTCTGGATTTCCTTCTGATTCAACGGTGCGCGACCCAGGAAATGCTTCGTTCCCAACTCAATCACCTTAGTATTGGGATAAGGGGCATAGAACTGCTTGATATACAATTCCGAACAACCCAAACCCTCAATAAACTCCTTGACGTTAATTTCGCCATTGCTGAGTTTACTTTCTAAGGCAGTGAACTGGGTTTGCACCACATAAGGCGCTAAATCCCGCTCAAACACCTGACGATAAGCCGCCGCGATCGCATTCTTAACCGCCACCTTATCATTGAGGTCAATCAGCTTAAACAACTTCGTTTGTTGGCGCTTGGTCGAAACCCCTTGCTTAATCCGCGATTTAATCTCAGGCTCAGTGCGCGTTTCACTTACCGAACCCAACTCCACAAAGCGAGGCGTTTCTTCCTTAACCACTTTCGGAGCCGTATCTCCCCGCAGCGCCCCCGGACGAGTCGAACGCAACTGCACCCCTGCCGGAGTCAAATACCGCTCGTAAGGAACTGTATCTTCCCCAAACGCTTCGGCGTACTCAGGATTGTCGATAATCGCATCAATCAAGGCATAAAAACCCTGCTTCGAGCAAAGATCGAAATAGCGATTCATCTCCTGACGGCCGTAAGTCGGACGACCCAACAACCGACGATGAATATACTCAATCGCCTTAACCACATAAAACGGAGCCCAATACAAGTTTCGGAAAACATCCGACTTCGCCAGCATCTTAATAAACTCGCGTACCGTGATATCGCCGTTTTCCAGCTTAATTTCCGCCACCTTCAGCCGTTGACCGTCATACACATCCCGGCCAAACACCTGACGATAACAAGCGCGAATCACCGCTTGGGTAGACATTTCGCTGAACTTGACACTCGTACCATTGCCCGTTCCCGGTAACTGATCGAGCTTAAACACCTTCGGGCCCAAAGACCCCGGTTGCAAGCCGCGAGCTTTAGGATTGCCATTTTGGTTATAAATCCCCGGACCGCGATTAATCAAAATCCGCTTAGTCGCTTTGCTAAACGGTGCCGGACTGCTGCTGGGATCGCGGGTTTCTTTCGGGAAAATCGCCCCAAACTGAATTTCGAGAGGATCGTTCCCCGAACCGTAAACGTGCTGATCCGGTAGCGGACGATTATACTTCGCAAACGTCGTCACAAACTGCGGTACTTTGCGGAAGGGAGCGCTGTAATTAAACAAATCTTGCTGCATACCCCAGTTGCGGCATTCTTGGGCTTCTTGGCCCAAACCCCGCAAGTAAGGCACGGTTTCTTCTCCGAAGTAATCAGCGTACTCCTGGGAATCCACCAAAGCATCCACTAACGCCGCTAAACCGCCTTCAGAAACGATCGCGAAGTAGTTTTGCACTTCTTCTCGCGAACTCGGGCCCCGTCCCAAAATATGGCGAAATGCCAACTCTAGGGCGCGACTGTTAATAAACGGCTCGAAGAACTGCTGGCGATACAACGGCGACTTCGCCAAACGGCGCACAAACTCCTTCATGGAGATGTCGCCATTTTTCACTTGCGATTCCAGATACGAAATCGACTGGCTGTAAGCCTTTGTGATATCCCGCTCAAAAACTTGACGGTAAGCCGCTTTGATAACCGCTTGCTTTTCCAAGGCCGAAAGTCCCGGCTTCATCACAAACTTCTGACGACGGGCTGCGGCGTTGTAGTAGCTCTGGGGCAACTGCAAGCCTTGGAGATCGCTCGAAGGACGCTGACGCAGTTTATCAGACGGAATCGGGGCTTCAAATTCTTGAATCGCGATGTCAAAATACTCGGCCACTAAGGTTGCTGATTCCGCATCTCCTTGGCAGTAACCCACCGCAGCATTCCGCATTTCTTGAAGAGCGACCAACGTTGCCGCACTCGAACAAGCATTTTCAATAATTTCCCGCAGACCGCGGACGTTGACAACGATAATGTTGGGGTCGCCTGCAACGATCGCGTAGGTCAGGTAACGCAACATCCAAGACAAATCTCGCAAGGACTTTTGCATATTGCTCGGTCCGTAACGCGAGACATTAATCGGTCGAAAGCCAGGGGGGATTTTGACCGGACCGCCACCACCACCTGTTGAGAAAATCGAACGCAGATTGTCAAAAAAGCCGGGACTTTTATTTTCGACGTAGGTCAATGTTCCCAAGGTTGTGCCTTCAGCATTTTCCCCTTCTGCTCCAACCCTCGCCATTTCTGGTTCAGCTTCAACCGTCGTCGGCTTTTCGAGATAAGCCAAAGGCGAACCGCCTGAGAAAATGCGGTTGGCTGCGCGAGACACGATTAAGTCTGAGTTCTGGGTAATAACTTGAGCAATTTCTAGGCGTTTTTGACCCGAACTAAAGTAAGAATCAAGTTGGCCTAACTCTCGTCGATCGAGAAAACGGTCTTGCTGTTCGGCTTGGGATATGGTCGAAACAGCAACCGTTTGATATAACTGGGGTCGCGCCACTGAGCTTCCACCACTTGCCTTAACACTCATCTTTTTTCAACTATCTCCCATCTACAACTTTTGTATCTATTGCTCTAAAGCTTGGGGCATTTCAGTGGATTTGGTCACCGTAACAACAGGGATTGGTAGAACAGGGAGTGGTCGTTGCACCGAAAACCAATCCTGACGTTTTTTGAACAGATGACTAATTTTTGACCAATGTGTGATACTGAAACACCCTTAATGCTTTACTAAAAACGAATCTTTTAAGACCCAAGGGGTCAGCTTTTAGGGTAAAACGTTTCCGGCTTCCTTAGCGTTTTTATTAAGAAGTGTATCGAAATTAGGTAGACCGTCTTGGGCAGTGGGCAGTCGGGGTGGGAAG
>JAWQFT010000141.1:0-3557 GCA_035968055.1 Jaaginema sp. PMC 1080.18
GGTGCTGAGAGTGAGTTATTTAGTTTTCTGGTGAGGGCATTTTTGACCACAGTTATAGTGTTAATTTCCGCTTTGAAAGGCATTTAGAGGAATAGACAAGGGTGCTAAAATTCAAGACCGATTTATGTATAAGCAGTAGCTCCCGTGGGAGAGGGGTTGGGGTGAGGGCAGACGCGACAAGCTAATTGTAAAAGCTACCCAAATTATTGATGCCACGCAACCGAGAATCTCTCATCAAACATTATAAAATATGTGAGAGGGCTTGGATAACTGGGAGGATTAGAACTCATCAAGAGTATGACAAAGTTGACGCAATAACGATTTAGGGAGAGTAGTAAAAATGGATTTGAAACCCATCAAAACAGAAGCAGATTATCGTCAAGCGTTGGCAGAAGTAGAAAAGCTTTTTGATGCCGGACTTAATACACCAGCAGGAAATAAGTTAGAGATTCTGGTCACGTTGATTGAGGCTTACGAAGAAAAGTATTATCCGATCGATCTGCCATTACCTCATGAAGCGATTTTGTATCACATTGAAAGCCGTCATCAACCGATTTCAAGTTTTATTGAAGGGTTAAAGCGTCGGGGGGTGAGTGAAGAAGTCATCCATGCAGCATTGAAGGAGGTGGAATAGGTGCAGTTTATGCCAAATCCGGTTTAAATATACCATCTATCCCGTTAACCCGCCCGCGGATTGAAATCCGGGGCTAATGCAACAAAGTCCGCAAACGCGGACTAAATCAATAAGTGGGGTTTGATAATCGGATTTGGTATTAGAAACCCGGTTTCTCATTGATATCAAAGTTTTATTGGTTGTCCTCAGTATTTAATAATGGCTGAATTAAATTAAGCAATTCAGGAATACTCGATTGTACAGTAAACCAAACTCGCTTGATATCCACTCCCTCATAATCATGAATGAGTTTATCTCGCATTCCCGCCATTGCTGTCCAGGGAATGTCAGGATATTGTTGGCGAAACTCTGGCGAAAGTCGCTTGACTGCTTCCCCCAAAATAGCAATTTGATATAGTACCGCCGATTGGGTTTTGCGATCGCGACTAAATTCCGCATCATCCATCCCCGCTACAAATTCTAATACCAGTTCTCCCGCTTGAGCAATATCAAGAAGCGAGGCGCGATCGCGAGATTTCATAGTTTAGAATAATACACTTGAGAAGTGTTCAAAATTTCTTGACGACGAATCCAGTTATGGCTATTTTCAATTGCTGATTTTTCAATGAAATCGACTTTGCGATTGACTAACCTTTCTAACTGTTGCTGCATCGTAATGAGATCGGGAATTGTCCACATCGTTTCAGCCTCAAATGTTACCAAGATATCGAGGTCGCTATCGGGTCGAAAATCATCTCGCAATACCGAACCAAATAAAGCCAATTCTACAATCTGCCATTGCTGACAAAAGCGCTGAATCGAATCGCGGGGTAGCTCAATATTTTGTAGTTTCATCGGCAGTTGTTTATCCCTAAACTTATTGTATACAGTTTTAAAACCCCGGTTTCGCCTAAGTTGCCGGGGTTCTGAGCTTAACCGGGGTTCTATAGTCATTACAATTAAGTTCCGTACATTCATGCTTAATTTTCTGAGTCCGTGACAACGGACTTTGTTCTTGTTAGCCCCGGATTTCAATCCGTGGGCGGGCTGTCGGTTCTTATTTAGAATTACTATAATACCTACCCACCAACCGCATAAAACGCCGCCCAATAATAGGGAGACTGAAACGGCACTTCCTCCGCATTGCGAAGATAGCTTCTGAGAGCAAATTGTACCGCAGGGCGCAAACAGGAACTTGCCCAAGTCGTTAAATCGGCTTTTGTCGCTTCTCGTAGCCAGGTTTGGGCGTGTTGGAGGGCGAGGGGGACGGTTTCGCCATTTTTGAGGTTTTGGTAGAAACGAATCATCAGCAGGGCGGTAGAGAGGTCATTCACCGCCCAGAGGGAACTAACCACAGCAGACGCACCCGCAAGGATAAAGCCACTGGCAAGGCTGATATATTCGTCGGTGGAGTCAAGCTGCACTTGTCCGGTTTCGCAAGCGGAGAGGGTGACAAGGCGACACTCACGGAGGTTGAGTTGCAGGATATCCGTGAGGGTAAGGCATTGACCCAAATCCAGGTATTTGCCGTTGGCTTGCGGGAGGTAGCGGTTGGGGTTGTCTTGGGGTGGGGGTGGCGATAACTCGCTGTTGGCAAGGATGAGGGCAGACAGGAGAGGATTGTTGAAGTTGAAGTAGCCGTGACAGGAAAAATGAGCGCAGTGGGCGTTGTCGAGGTTGAGGGCGGCTTTTTGGGCTTCTGCGTGTTTGAGGATGTGGTGGGGGTTGAAGTAGGGTTGCAGGGCTTCTACTTCGATGTCGGTGAAAGCGAGGTCTTGGGTCGGGTTTTGGATGGCGAAAAGGCGGTCAAAGTGGGGGCGGTGGCGATTTTGGGCTTGTCGCAAAAGCTGACAGTTGGGGGCATAGTTCACGCCGTTGCTAAACCAATCTTGTAGGGATTGGGTGGTTTGATCTTCCTTGCTGTTTGGGTCTGTACGGGTGACAGGGAGGGCATGAAGGGGGAACAAATGCAGGAAACGGTGGGGGATGAGGATGAGTCGTTTGCAGTGGGGGAAGTGGTGGAATAGGTCGTTGATGCGGTCATTGAGGTGAAGGATATCCGCGAGGGTTGCGAGGCGTTGGGTCAGGCTGTTTCGCCATTGGGTTTTGTTGGTGCGGTAGTCGTTGAGATAGTCTATAACCCAATCACCGAGATTATCGCGGTCTTCGGGGGAGGATTGCCAAAAGCGGAGGGATTGAGCAGTGAGGGTGAAGGTGAGGAAAGTGTCGCCGAGGATGTACCACTCTAGGATGGCGGTTTCTTCGTCGAGGAGGGCTTGCATTTGCTGGAGTTGCAGGGGATGGTAGGGGGCGAGGGCTTGGTATGCTTGCCGTAGTTGGTCGATGTGGCTGTAGTCGGGGTTTTTGTCTTGGCTGAGACGTTGGTTTTCCTGGGCGATGGCGTTGCGGAGGTGTTGTAGTTGTTGGGGAATTTCTGGGGGGATACCATTGGGATGAGTTTCGCGGATGGCGATTTCTTCAACCAGGTTGCGGGCTTTGCTGCGGTCGATGTATTCTAGGGCGCTGTTGGGGTTGCCAAGTTCGAGGCTGACTTCGACGATACCTCGATAGAGTTGATTCCATTCCTCGTTAAGTTTGCGTTTGGTTTCGTCCCCAGAGATAATCTCACCCCGCAGATATTCAACAGTATCGAGGGCTTGAGCAAAGGAGTTGTAAGCGTTTGTGAGGGCAATTTGTTTTTGTTCGGGGTTGTTGCTGTGGTGACGGGATAAGTCTTGGTAGGCGAAGCCTAAGTTATGGAGGGTTTGGGTGTGGTTTTGGGGAAAAGCTTGGCGAGTGCGGATCGTCAGGGCTTCTTGATAAAGGCGAATTGCGTTTTCTAAGTTCTCGGCTCGGTTTCCCCGGATGCGGTCACTGTAGGCATTTGCCAAGTTATTTTGCGTCCCTGCCCATTGTTCGGGAAAAGCCTCGCGAGTATAGACTT
>JAWQFT010000141.1:3657-13886 GCA_035968055.1 Jaaginema sp. PMC 1080.18
CATTGTTCGGGAAAAGCCTCGCGAGTATAGACTTGTAATGCCTCTTGGTAGGCTGCGATTGCCCGTTCTAAATTCTCGGCTCTGTCTCCGGTGATACGGTTACTGTAGCCAATTCCCAAATTATGTTGCATCATTGCCCATTGTTCGGGAAAAGCCTCGCGAGTATAGACTTGTAATGCCTCTTGGTAGGCTGCGATTGCCCGTTCTAAATTCTCGGCTCTGTCTCCGGTGATACGGTTACTGTAGCCAATTCCCAAATTATGTTGCATCATTGCCCATTGTTCGGGAAAAGCCTCGCGAGTATAGACTTGTAATGCCTCTTGGTAGGCTGTGATTGCCTTTTCTAAGTTCTCGGCTCTGTCTCCGGTGATGCCGTCAAGAGAAGTATTGCCTAAGTTATTTTGCGTCCCTGCCCATTGTTCGGGAAAAGCCTCGCGAGTATAGACTTGTAATGCCTCTTGGTAGGCTGTGATTGCCTTTTCTAAGTTCTCGGCTCTGTCTCCGGTGATGCCGTCAAGAGAAGTATTGCCTAAGTTATTTTGCGTCCCTGCCCATTGTTCGGGAAAAGCCTCGCGAGTATAGACTTGTAATGCCTCTTGGTAGGCTGCGATCGCCCGTTCTAAGTTCTCGGCTCTGTCTCCTGTAATACGGCTTCTGTAGGCAATTCCTAAGTTATTTTGCGTCATTGCCCAATCTTGGGGAAAAGCAGCTTGGGTGTAGACTTGTAACGCCGCTTCGTGAGCCGAGATTGCTTTTTCTAAGTTCTCGGCTCGGTTGCCCCGGATGCGGTCACCATAAGCAGCCCCCAAGTTATTTTGCGTCATTGCCCATTGTTCGGGAAAAGCCTCGTAGGTACGCACTTGTAACGCTGCTTCATATGCTGCGATCGCCTTTTCGATATTATCCGCTCTGTCTCCTATGATACGGCTACTGTAGGCAAGTCCCGAGTTGTTTTGAACAGTTGCCCATTGATTAAGAAACGCCTCGCGTGTGTAGACTTGTAACGCCGCTTCATAAGCCGAGATTGCTTTTTCTATATTATCGGCTCTGTCTCCTGTGATGCGTTCACCATAAACAAGTCCCAAACTATTTTGAATAGCTGCCCATGCTGTCGCTGATGTCGTTTGTGGGAAAAAGTCTAAAGCGATGTTGTAAATGGCAATGGCAATTTCTAGATTAAGAGCGCGTTGACCTAATGGAAATTTTTGAATTAAATGACCAAAGTCAAATAAATTAATAACTGTATTTTGCGTGCTGTTGTTTTGTACAAAGGTTTGTATAGTTTCAATAAATGTTGTATTTAACTTAGTTAGATTATTTGCTAGGAGTGGATAAACGATGGCAGGGTCGCTTTGACTGTCTGAAACAGCTTGCAACACTTCCCCCAAAAACTGTTCATACTTTTGAGGCGTTGCGCTTGACCCTAGAACCCCGGTTTCTGAGCCAATCTGGGCTTCTGAGTCCATAAGTTGCGCCAACAACCCCATTAAAAACTGCGCCTTCTGCTCTTGTCCCGCTTCCTGCAACTGCTGTGCGACTTGAGCGCCAACCCGGAAAAAGCCCTCATCAATCAAGTCCGAATGCTGCCCCAGAATGCGTCTTTCCTCCCCACCGGGACAGGTGAGAAGCTCTTGAATCAGCGATAGATAAGCCTGGATGCGTTGTTCGTCCATGATGAGAAAGAGATAGCAAGGGTTTTCTCATTTGATTCTAGCTTAGGGTAATGACTAGAACCCCGGCTTCTTTAAGAAGCCGGGGTTCTAAACCCAAGCCGGGGTTCTGAGTTACACCTACTCATCAAAAGTAAAGCGCTGAATCTCGCTGTTATTCATCTGTGCTTCCACAAACAAACGATAATCAGCCACAGAAGGAAATTGACCCCGCACTCGCTCCACTTGAGGCAAAGTTCCCCGCCGCAAGTTCGCGTATTCAGGATAACTAGAAAACTCCCAATCTTTGGCTTTTGTTACTAATTTAGCAGCAACGGGATTGAGGTGAATATAACGAGTGAGATAAGCTAAATAGGCTTCATTATCAATATGAATCGCTTGAAACCGCCCTTGAAACAATGACCCAACGCGCTCATAACGTTTATTCATCGCCTTGGTATAAGCCAGACTCAAACCTTGCATATAGGGGGAAAGTTCGGGGGTTTTGAGGCGAATTAAAAGATGATAATGATTGGGCATTAAAAACTTATCCTTGTAAGGACTAGCCCCCCCGATTGCCGACTGCCCAAAAACCAATCCCTACTGCCCAATCCCTACTACCCCTTAGATGCTGATGACTGAAAAAACGCCTATTATTCAAACCTGGGAATTAACCAAAACCTATCGTACTGGGTTTTGGATGCAACAAAAAATCGAATCTCTCAAAAACTGCACTTTAACCGTTTACGAAGGAGAAACTTTTGGCATTCTTGGTCCTAATGGTGCAGGCAAAACAACCTTATTTAAAACTTTATTGGGGATTGTCAAACGTACTTCTGGACGTGCCGTAGTGTTAGGTCAACCTGTTGGCGATCGCGCTGTCAAACAGTATATTGGTTATCTCCCTGAAAATGCTTACTTTTACGACTCTCTCACCGGATGGGAATTTCTACAATTAACTGCTAGTTTATTTAACATTCCTCGTTCAGTTCAAAGCCAACGAATTACCGAATTGCTGGATTTAGTCGGCGTTGCGAAAACCACAGCAAAAAACAAACGTTTGCGCCAATATTCTAAAGGAATGCTACAACGGATTGGGGTCGCTCAAGCCCTCATTAATAACCCGGAAATTGTCTTTCTCGATGAACCCATGTCAGGTTTAGACCCGATTGGTCGCTATCGTATTCGTCAGATTATTTTATCTTTAAAAGAGCAAGGCAAAACTATCTTTCTTAACTCTCATATTTTGTCGGATGTCGAGGAAATATGCGATCGCGTTGCCATTTTAGCTCAAGGTAATCTCCGAGTAACGGGTTCTCTCGACGAACTTCTCGGCAATCCCGATACTTTTCAAATCATCGGTCAAGGCGGCAATTTCGAGCAATTAAAGCAAGACCTCATCAATTTTAAAATTCAAGGCGATCGCTGGCAAGGTCAAATTCAAGGCAATCCGACTCCCTTCCTAGCAACCCTTGAGCCGATGAATGCCCAAATCCTCAGCCTTTCTAGTCAGCGTTTGTCCCTAGAAGATTACTTTATGCAGCAACTCCAAAACCCCGACTCTCATTAAGCCATCCAACGAAGTTGCTGAGTTTTAACTGGAGACACAAACTCGCGATCTTCCACTTGCGATCGCCGATACTCTGCTTTAAGTTGGTAATACCACCGAGCCAGCATATCAGAATCTTTAATCAATCGCAGTACCGACTCGTGTTTTAATCCTTTTTGCTGTTTAATAACCACATCTCGATCCTGTCCCAAAAAAGCTGGAATCAAAAAGTATAAAGCTGGCTTAACCACAAAAGCCCAAGGCACATTCCAGTAAAACTCAAAGGTAACATCAGTCTGATGGTCGTTAATGGGCGTTACAGTCGTCAAATTAACTGCACGATACTTCGCTGTCGCGATCGCTTCTGTACGAATTCCTGGCAAATAAAACACAATTTCGCTTTCGGGAACGCCCCCCGTTAACCAGTAAATACGTCCCATCGCTTCGGACATTCGGTGTCGTCGCATGGTAAATCCATAGTTTGAGGGATCGAACCACTTGATCTCAGGACTGAGTTTAGCGGTTCGCCACCACCAAGCTCGATGTACAAAGGGAGAATGGGCTGGATCGATCAATCCCACAACTGCTTGGTCGATAAAGCAAGGAAATCGCAAAGTATAGGTAATATTGGGCTTTACTTCCTTATCAAAGCCGGGAATCTTAGGAATATCGAAGCGAGGAGGTTGAGCCTGACTCGCATCCGGGTTGGGAAGATAAATCCAGAGATTGCCCTGAACCTCTCGAACCTCGTAACTCCGTACATCAAAACGACTCATATCCATCTTTTGATCGGCCATCAAAGAGGGAATCTCAAAGCATTTTCCTTGGGGATCGAAGCGCCAACCGTGATAGCAGCATTGTACGTCTTCGCCATTAAACCAGCCACAGCTTAGAGGAACGGCTCGATGAGGGCAAATATCTCGCAGAGCAAAGGGCTGACCTGTTTTGGTTCTGCCCAAGAGAATTGGTTGGTTGAGTAAAGTTTTTGCCATCATTTTGCCAGGTTTTAATTTGTGGCTTGGCATGGCGTGATACCAAATGTTGTAGAGGAAAAATTGATTGTCAGCCCTAGATACCATGAGATTTGTTCAAAGTCACCAAAGTTCGGAATACAACGATTTCTCGATTTTCTCGTCAAAGAAAATTTAGATTTTAAGCGTTGCCAGAACAGGGCTTTTAGTTTACCCCAGGTTGACAATTACGGTTTAACTTCTTCTGATTCCTCTTTATCCTCAAGACTGGCTTGCTTCCACTCCTCATATTCTCGCTCTACGGCGTAGCGAATGGCGTAGGGGATTAAAAAGACCTCGACTTCTTCAGCGTCGGTTTTAGAGGGATTAGCAAGGGCATAGAGGAATTTTTCATCATAGTTAGGTTGCCCTAAGAGCAGGGTTTGCTTGTCTTTTGAGTCGGCGACGGTGACAGTAATGGTGGCAAAAGGGTCGTCGAGGCCGTATTCTGAAAGGCGATCGCCCTCGGTGCTAAAACGACGCTCAATTTGCGGTTCGATGAGGAAGTTCAACAAAAAGGCGATCGCGGGTTCGCTCGCAGGTACACTTTCAGGAGCGGTCATTTGCCAGGGTTGGGTTTCGTCCTCGGTACGTTTGAATTTCAGGGTATCCTCTGCTCGTTTCACCACCAGGGTTTGCACTTGAGATTCTTCAAAGTTAAATAATTTCTGGCTTTGAGCGGCATTGACTTCCGTGGGTGTTGGGTTTTGGCGTTCGGTGAAATACACGCCACCACCCAAAATTAAGGCAAAACCAATTAAAATCCAAGTATTGCGCTGTAGTTTCATGGGGGTTGAAAAGAGTGCGATCGCGAAACTCAATAGTGGTAATTTAACTCAAAGACAAAGATTAAAACGATTTCTTGCGACACATCATGACACTTTTAGATTCTAAAGGCCGGCTGTTCGGTAAACTCAGTTTGTTAGACATCGGGGCAGCATTGATTATTTTAGCGGTCATCTTCGGCACGTTTGTGTTTCCCGGAACAACGGGATCGATCGCTCAAGGAGGTGGTACTCAACCGGTAGAAGTGAGTGCGGTGGTGCGGGGGTTGAGCGTCCGCGATCCTGAAGAGTTAATTCAAGCGATGCGCGAAGCTGGGAAAACCAAGGTTATTATTCGCAATCAACCCCACGACGAAGTGGAAATCGCTAAAATTGAGCCGATCGAGCGCTTGGTTGTCGTTCCCCAACCGGATGGTTCGGTTAAGGCGTTACCCGATCCCCGCACTCAAGAGGAATCCTTGAGTATGGATATGATTATTTCCTTTCGCGATCGCGCTCAAATTACCGATGATGGCGTGGTGATTGGCGGTCAAAAGGTGAAAATTGGCACGCTGCTGGAGTTTGAGGGAGAGGCTTACAATTTTAAAGGCAGTGCCATTGAAGTAACCCTCGTCGAGTAATCTGTAAAACTAAATTGCTGTTTGTCAACCCCACGCTCGCCTAGGGATGGGGTTATTTTTTTAACTGGGGATTGTAAAGAGCCAGTTTTTTTTTGCGGATTTCGGTAAAGCTCTGATGAAGTTTATCGTGGCAGGAACAAATAAACTGCTTTTTGCATCAAAATATAGTATACATCTTTACTAATTTTAAGGTGTAGTAACCCGATCTTAAAATTTTTTTAACGATCTAAAAATTTATCGCTATAGGGTTAATAATATTAGGTTCTTTTTAAACTCTCGCGAAAGAAAAATTCAAATTTTGAACTTCATTAATTTTTAGCAAGAATTATAGTTTTGATAACCAAAACTGTAGTTATAATACCCGAACTTTACCCAGTAAATCGGGGAATATTAAAGTAAGAGACTTACCGACAAATTCGGACTCAGGAAAAAAAAATGGGGCATTGCCAAACTAGACCCATGATTGACAACCAAACCCAGTATCCTAAACCCTTACAGGAAAAACGCCAAGCGATCGCCCAAGATTGGATTGCGACTCATGGCTTAATTGCCAATGCCGTCCGCACGGCTTCTCAAGAAAGCGATCTCACGGGTTCTCGACCGCCTTGTATTCGCTTGAATTTGGAAAGTTTGAGACCTTTTGAAACGATCGATTCTCAATTTCGACCTTGGGGCATTACCTTGAGTAACGCGATCGCCCTCGACCCTTCTAACAACGCTTTTCCCCCGCGATCGGGTCGCATTGTCTTAATGGGAGCGCCGAAAAACGGTTGGTTAGAAATTATCTTTCATCGTCCCGCTCGATTTTGTAATCTTTACATCACCAGTTCTCAGCGTGCCATTCTTTGTGCTTACGGTCGCGAGGGTCAAGTTCTCGACCAAGACGAGCTGCGGCAATCCAACTTAGCCCAAGAAAACGCTTCTACTACGCCGAATGCCTGTCTGCAAGTGTACGGGCCTGAAATTACCCGCGTCACTTTGTACGCCTTTGACGGTCAAATGACCATCGACGACCCCAGCTATGGCTTCTGAGGATTCACTTCTCCCAACGCTTCATCAGGAAGTGCGTAGGAATGGGCTAACCGTTCTGCGTCATTTTCTAAAATTTCGGGAAACTGGATATCGGGTAGTACCTCCAGGGCAAAAATTTCCTGTACCGCCTCCTCAAAGCGCAGGAACGCTACGATTTCGCCATTTTGGATGTTGACAACCCAAACGCCACAAGTCCGCTCCGTAAGGCGCTCGGTGAGGGGGATACCGCTAAACACGGCGGTTTCTCGCACTTGCGATAAGCCCACAAAGGCTAAAGTGTTGTAAAAGGTTAAACCCCGCGTAAATCCGGGAAAGGTGGCGACGGTTTTCCAAGTTCCCGTAGCCGGATCGATCTCGATTAAACTGCCGTTACCGGACTCTAATGCCCATAATTTGCCTTGATACCATCGGGGAGAGTGGGGCATGGCTAAACCGCGACAAATGACCTGGTTTTCGTCGATATCCATCAGAATTCCCCCTGTGGCTTTGCGATCGCGCCAGCCTTGGGGGGTGTTGGTTTCTCCTAACGCGGTGACGTATTTGGGGCGATCGCCCACCAGCCCCAAACCGTTGAGATGACAGCGATCTTCAAAGCCTAAAGCGGTGATAAAAGGCGGTCGCCAGCGCGGGGTAAAGCTATATTCGGGTTCGAGGGTACACAAGCAGGAAAAGCGGGTGTTGACAATCCAGAGTTGCTCGTTAGCCCAAGCCATTTCGTGAATGTCGATATCCCCGGTAACGTGGAGGTTACGAGGGATGTAGCAAGCGTCGTGTTTGCCGGGAGGATCGAGCTTAACGGCAACCGCAGGCATATTGTACAGTTCGATGACTTCTGTGGCTGTGCCAATGGCGATGCGGCTACGATTGGCGGCAAGTCCCATAGGCTTGTTAAAAAGGCGGAAATGGGTGTTGAGGCGATCGCCATCAGAACGCACTAAAATTACTTTTCCGGCTTGATAGGTGGAAACAATTAGGGAAATGCGTAACTGCTGTAGAATTGACGGAAAGTTGAGGGTGTGAACGCTACGAAAAGAGTCTTGGGGCATTGAGAGTCGGTAATCTTGAGTTTGGGGCAATTTGTAAATATGTCCTGGGTCAGTTGTCAAGCACCGCAGCAGTCGCTACCTTTGTCAAGAGTGAATCATTGAGAGATTTTAAAGATGAATTTAACGGTGTTGTACTGGGTTTTGATTGTTGTGATGCTAGTTGGGGTATTGGGGACAATTTTGCCAGGAATTCCGGGGGCAAGCTTAATTTTGGTCGCGATTTTGGCTTGGGGCATTGCCACCCAGTTTGCGGGGTTGGGTTGGGCTGTGGCCACGATATCTATTATATTGATTTTGAGTGCAGGGATTGAACTCCTGGGAGCTTATTGGGGGGCAAAGCGCTTTGGAGCGAGTAAGTGGGGACAAATTGGCTCTATTGTGGGTATGGTGGCAGGTTTTTTGGGATTATTGCCTGCTTTACCTCTGGGAGGCCCGTTGATTGGTATTTTGGTTGGGGCGGCTTTGGGAGCATTTATTGGCGAGTTTTTCTATCGTCGGGATTTGGCAATGGGCGATCGCGTTCGACAATCGGCAAAGGCGAGTTGGGGGATTATTATTGGTTCGGTGGTGGGTAATGTGGTGGAATGTATTTTGGCGATCGCAGCAGTGGCGATTTTTGTGTGGACAACTTGGCCGTCGGTTTATGGTTGATTCGTTATGATGGCTCTGAAGTAGCTTGATTGTGCCGCAGCCATTGAGTTGCTTCCTGGGGCAAAAGCGGTACAGCAAAATAATAACCCTGACCAAAATCGCAACCGAGGGCTTGTAGTTGGGTGAGTTGTTCTGGGGTTTCAATGCCTTCGGCGATCGCGACCATGTTTAAGTTGTGAGCGAGGGTGATAATGGCTTGTACAATGTTGCGGTTTTCTGGGGATTCGCACATTTGAACCACGAAGGAACGATCGACTTTGAGAGTATCGACGGGAAAGCGATTGAGATAGCTTAAAGAGGAATAGCCCGTCCCAAAGTCGTCAATACCTAAGCGGATTTTTTCCTGTTTTAAAGAGGCAAGCAGTTGCTTCACGGCTTCGGGGTTTTCCATTAAAGCGCTTTCGGTAATTTCGAGTTTTAAATGGTTACCGGATAACTCAACTTTTTGCAAGATGTTTTGGATTTGTTTGAGTAAATCGCTTTGGGAAAATTGTTTGACTGACAAGTTGACGCTGATACATAAATCGGGCAGGGAAAGGTCTTTTTTCCAAGTTTTGAGTTGTTGGCAAGCTTGTTGTAATACCCATAATCCTATCGGAATAATTAAGCCCGTATCTTCGGCAACAGGGATAAATTGACCGGGAGAAATTAAGCCTCTCAGGGGGTGTTGCCAGCGAATTAAGGCTTCAAAACCTAAGATGGTTTGGTTTTTGAGGTTGACAATAGGTTGGTAGCAAAGATAAAACTCTTGGTGGGCGATCGCGCGACGCAAATCGTTTTCGAGTTGCAAGCGAGCCATCGCTGAATGGTGCATATTTGTATCAAATACTTGATAGTGACCATTACCGAGTTCTTTGGCTCGATACATTGCAGTATCGACATCTCTTAAAATATGTTCGGCTTTGCAATACTCTGGAGATGCCAGCACGATACCAATACTGGCGTTAATATAGATTTCTTGTTCGTGAATTTGGAAAGATTCTGACAGCGCCTTTTGAATTTTTTGGGCTACTTGAATCGCTTGGGGAATTCGCTCGACATTTTCTAGTAAAATAATGAATTCATCTCCTCCTAAACGCGCTAAAATTTCGTCTGGCTGAAGGCGGTTTCTTAAACGTCGTGCTACTGCGATTAAAAGGCGATCGCCCGCTAAATGACCGAGGGAATCATTGACGATTTTAAAGCGATCGCAATCGAGAAATAAAACAGCAAAACGACGTTCGGGATTTTGTTGTACTCGGTTGAGTGCGGCTTCGAGATGCTGCATAAACCAAGCCCGATTTGGCAAGCCAGTTAAGACGCAGTGAAAGGCAAGATGCAGGAGTTGTTCTTGGGCTTTTTGACGTTCGCTAATTTCTTGTTGTAATTGCTGATTTGCCGCTTCAAGGGCTGCGGTGCGATCGCGCACTCTGGCTTCTAATTCTCTATTTAATTGACGAATTTCAGCCTTGGCTGCCTGCAACCCCAGTTGATTTTCAATTCTGACTAAGATTTCGGCAACATCAAAGGGCTTAGTAATATAATCAGACCCGCCAACATTAAATGCTTCCACTTTATCAAGAACTTCGTCTAAGGCACTAATAAAAATAACAACAATATGATTAGTTTTTACATCCGCTTTTAAAGTTTTACAGACTTCATAGCCACTAATATTTGGCATATTAATGTCTAGCAACACTAAGTCAGGCGGTTGAGCTTCAATGGCTTTTAACGCTGCTGTACCATTCGTTACCCCTCGGACTTTATAATCATTTTTTGTTAAGAGTTCTGCCAACAACCTGACATTTGCTGCAATATCGTCTACAATCAAAATGTCTTTTTGGGGTTTGTCTTCTGACAAGGCAATATTATTTACACCCATTATAAACTCTTTTAGGTATTAGTTAG